>NZ_SOGW01000051.1:0-14431 GCF_004403075.1 Cryobacterium sp. TMT2-10
AACATCACCGCCGCCGGCTCGAACGCCCGGAATCGCTTGTTCACGCCCGCGCCAGCTTCGACCCCGTCATCCACGACCAAGTCAACGTGCTCAAGTTCCCCCAGACCCCACGGCCAAGGACGGGAAATCCGGCGGCGTTTTAAACTTTGCCGTTACTGACCCACGCCCCTAGACGCGATTCAAGCAAGTCTCGTCTCACGGGCACCCGCAACAGGTTTTTAAGCGCCATTGCCTCGAGACTTCAGAACTGCGGCGAATCGGCGCCGAATCTGCGTCCGTATCCGTCCCATTATCGGTTCTCGCCGAGGACTTGGGCCTGTTCACGGTACTGCTCGGCCGTCAGTTCACCCTTGGCGTATCGCTCATCGAGAATCTGACGAGCCCGGCTCCGACGAGGGTCCGGTCCAGTTGCACCCGGGTCGCCGCCTCGATTGCCGCCTCGGCTGAACACTCGCACGGCAACCACGATCAGCAACACGATTCCGATCACCAGGAGCAGCCCAAACAGCCACGACCAGCCCATATTCCCGCCGTATCCCCACATCATGGCCCACTCCTCTTTTCTTGCAGGTGTGTTACGCCTGTCACGCGTGATGATACCTCGAGAGGTATCAAATACCCTGAGACCAGTTGGAGTTGGGATCCGATGGTGACCGGCGTTGACGCCGTCGTGGGCACGATACCGATCAACGCGTTCAACCCGCCCACTCCGGAGTAGCTGTAGCCGGAGCCGGAGCCCTCGACCCGGAACTGGCCGGGAGTATCATCCGAAAAGAAGAGCAATATACCCAACGGGGTATTTCCAAAATAGCGTGGAAGCAGGGCGACGGGCACACCGGGCCATCGCGCAGCGAATGTTGAAGGAGTCACAGGATGATGTGGGGAAACGGGTTCAACATGCAGGGCTGGGGCGGAATATTGGGACTGTCGGTGGCCGCTGGAGTTGTGCTTCTCGTGATCTGGGCCGTACGGTCCTTCGGCAGTAGATCACGCCGGGACGCCTCGGCTGAAGACGCGGGGATCTTGCCTGCTCGGCCTGCGAAGAGCGTTGCCCGACAGGCCCTCGATGAGCGCTACGCCAATGGCGAGGTGCCCACCGAGCAATATCAGGAACGGTTGAGCGTGCTCGGTGAGAGCAAGCCGTGAAGCCCCTTTCCAGGCGAAACGTGCTCGTGCTGGGCGGCTTGGGCGTTGCAGGGACCGTTGTCGGCGGGACTGGCTTACTCTGGGATTGGAATTCCGGGTCGAGTCCCGTCGCAGGGCCGAAGTTTGTGGAACCGCAACTGCTCCGAAGCGCCAACGGTCGATTGCAGGTGCAACTCGAAGCGGCTGAGGGCCAGGTGCGGATCGCCGGCAGGCAGGCGAGGGCGCTTTCCTACAACGGTGGTCTTCCCGGGCCGACCCTGTTCCTCCGCCCGGGTGATCGGCTGAGCCTGAGCCTTCGAAATGGCTTGAGCGTTGCCACCAATTTGCATGTTCATGGCCTGCATGTCTCCCCGGAGGGTAATAGCGACAATGTTTTCGTTGCTGTTGAGGCGGGCACTGGTTTCGAGTACGAGTACCTGCTGCCGGAGAATCACCCGCCGGGCGTTTTCTGGTATCACCCCCATCACCACGGGATGGTAGCTGACCAGGTCTTTGGCGGCCTGTACGGGGCGATCGTCGTCGAGGACCCTAACCCCATCCCGGTCAGCCGGGAACGAATCCTGGTCATCTCAGACGTCAGCCTTGACGGGTCAGGGAGGGTTCAGACGGTTTCCCCGATGGATCGAATGGCTGGCAGGGAAGGCAACTTGGTCCTGGTCAACGGTCAGCTCACCCCGCGCCTGAATGTCCGACCGTTGGAACGCGAACGGTGGAGAATCATCAACGCCTGCGTTTCCCGATACCTTCGGCTGCGTTTGGACGGACAACACCTGCAACTGCTCGGGATGGACTCCGGGCGCTTCGCGAGTCCGCAGGATGTTGAGGAGATCGTCCTCACGCCAGGCAATCGGGCCGATCTCCTTGTTACTACAACGGCCGGGGCATCGATTCTGCGTACGCTTCCCGTGGACAGGGGCGCCGCTTCGGGCATGATGGGCGGCACCCAGGTCGCGTCCTCGGGCGCGGACCTGCTCACCCTGAACGTCACCGGAGCGCAAGCTGCCGCCCCTGCCCCAGTGCCCGAGCAGACCGCGCCCCGCGATCTTCGAACCGCCACGGTCACAGCGAGACGAGAACTGACCCTTGCCATGGGAATGGGTGGTGGAGGCATGGGCTCGGGCATGATGAGCTTCACAATCAACGGAAACCCCTTTGATCCATCGAGGGTAGATGTGAAGGTGCGGGGCGGTTCCGTCGAGGAATGGACGCTCACCAACACCAGTCCGATGGATCATCCGTTCCACCTGCACGTCTGGCCGATGCAGCTCATCGAACAAGCAGGCCGCCCCGTGAAAGGTGTCATCTGGCAGGACGTAGTCAACGTGCCCGCGAACGGTAGCGCCAGAGTGCGCATCTCCTTTGACGATTTCGCCGGTACCACGGTGTACCACTGCCACATCCTCGACCACGAAGACCAAGGAATGATGGGCATCATCGAAGCGACCTAAACCCGTCGCGAACACACTGTTTTATAGCGCAATCAAAGAAACAATCATTGGAGAACCCCATGAGTTACGCACATACCGTCACAGTCGCCCTGCCTTACGAAGAAGCGGTGCAGCGAACTCGAGAATTGCTGACCGAACAGGGCTTCGGCGTCCTCTCGGAAATCAATGTCCGATCCACGTTCGAAGCCAAATTGGGGGTCGAAAGCGCTCAGACTCTCGGCGACTACGTCATTCTCGGCGTCTGCAATCCGGTGCTGGCTCAACGCGCCCTCACCGCTGAACCGGACATGGGCTTACTGCTGCCCTGTAATGTTGTCGTTCGGCGTGGCCCAGATGCCACGGTGACCGTGGTCCAGGCAATCGACCCGCAGACCATGGTGCAGCTCAGCGATTCCTCGGCGATTCAAGAGGTTGCCACCGATGCCGATACTCGCCTTCGCTCAGCCCTGAAAACCCTCCAGGCCGAAGCGCGGAGCTAGAGTCTGGCTCGGCCGGTCCAGCGACGCAGATCGGCTAGACGCATGGTTCGACCAGCAGGTCGCCGACAGCGGGTGAGCCACTGCCCAGGATTGTCCGCCTGGAACTCGAATGTCACTGATTCCTTTGGACAGACGATGACTGTGTCGTCTTCTTGCACCGGTCCCGGCGAGCTGGAACGTGTGCCCGTGTGGATGCATGGGTGCCACATTTTGGTTTCATAGACGACCTTAACTTGGACGCGCTCGTTGACTGCGATGTCGAAGGAACCCGCGAGCGGGTTCTTCATGTCAAAGCGTCGCGGGCGCCCATTGGTCGCGTCCAATTAGTTCTCTTCCGCGAGCGTTGAACCACTCCGCATTGCGCGCAATGGCACGTTGGGGACAGTGCAGCTTGGGAGAAGACTTTTTTCAAGGAGCGTGGGCGTCACCCTTGCGAACCAGGTGGTGCTGTTTTCGGTTGCAGCTCGGCCGGCGCGTTTCATCAAACCTTCACACTCCCAGGGGCCGAAGCTTCATGCGCGGTCTGCATGCTGGTGTGTAGACACCAACTAGGTGGCTAAACGCGAAAGGGGCTGGGAAAGATGAAGTTCAATCGGAAGAGCATGACCTTGGGGCTGGCGGGACTCGGACTTGCAGGAGCGCTTGTATCTGGCGGCGTTGTCGCCGCGCAGGCGGCTACCGGCTCAGGGCCGACTCCACAGCCTGTATCGACGTCCTCGTCACCCGTTGGCCACCACACGTTCGGCCATATGGCCGGGATGGCTTCCGGCCAGAATTCGCCCATGACCGCCGTCGCGAGTTACCTCGGCCTGAGCCAGACCGAGCTGCAGGACCAGATGCAGTCGGGCAAGTCCCTCGCGGACGCCGCCCAGGCTCAGGGCAAATCAGTATCTGGGCTTGAAGACGCCATGGTCGCGGCGTTCAAGACTAATCTCGACGCCGCCAACACGCTGACACCTGATCAGAGGGCGGCCGCCGTTGCAGAGATGAAGAGCCGCATCGACACGATGGTGAACACGGCCCACAGCCCGGGCGAGGGAATGGGCGCGGCATTTGGTGCAGGTATGGGTATGCACACGGGCACGGGCACGGGCACGGGCACGGGCACGGGCACGGGCACGCGTACGGGCTCAGGAATGGAAACGACCAGACGTTAGACGTTGGAGGAGTACATCATGCGAAAGAAAACTTTAATTGCAACGGCGATCACCGGCGGCCTCCTGGCAGCGGTTGGTCTGACCGGGCTGTCGGTGGGAGCAGTCAGTGCGCTCAACGGTGGGCAAGCCGCCTCCTGGCTCGGCTCTGGATCTTCATGCCCGGCCCCGCGGCCGTCTGGCACCGTCGTGAACGTGGCCCTGTCGAATATGGGAGGCGCCAGGATGGGCAACGGCAACGGCATGATGTCCGGTGGTGGCAATGGGTGGATGCCCGGTGGAGCGATGCGCCTGAGCCTTGATCATGCGAACATCAGTCACGGGACTGTGTCTTTTCTGGCCACGAATGATGGCAGCATCAGCCACGAGCTGGTCGTTCTGCCCCTGCCTGATTCTCAGGCCGTCGGCACCCGACCCCTGTCTGGTAACGGCAATGTAGACGAGGCCGGTAGTCTCGGCGAGGCGTCCTCGACCTGCGGTTCTGGCGCCGGCGAGGGAATCGCTCCCGGGGCCTCCAGCTGGGCCACGTTGAAGCTGGCGCCGGGACTATACGAAGTCGTCTGCAACCTCCCCGGACACTATTCGGCCGGAATGTACAGCGAGCTGACGGTCTCCTAAATAAGAGGCCCGGGATCCGGGCGATCACAATCAACAACAACGCGAAAAACGAAGGAGCACAAAGAAAATGATGTGGGGAAACGGATACAACATGGCGTGGGGGTGGCCAGTCGGGCTCCTCATGATGGTCGCGATCGTCTTGCTGATCGTCTTGGCCGTGCGAACTTTTGCGGGCGGTACCGATCGCGCAGGTCGACGCGGAAACACTTCGGTCGTCTCAGGGAAAAGCGAGCGGAGTCCAGCGCGTCAAATCCTTGATGATCGCTTCGCGAAGGGCGAATTGGACGCCACGGAATACCGGGAACGGTTGAAAGTAATCGACGAAAAGGCCCGATAAAAGTTCTCTCTCAACGAGTTCCTTGAGCTCGGGTCCGCCTCGGCGGCTAGGCGGTCCCTAAGCCGCCGGGCCTTCGCCCAGTCGTTGCGACCATAATCAGGGTGAGGGGTGAACCATGCAGAAGGTCCTGGTCGTTGACGATGAGCCGCAAATCCGGACGGTCCTACGCGGCTATCTGGAGGCGGAGGGTTACGACGTGGCAGAGGCCGCGGACGGCGATGAGGCGCTAACGGCCCTCCTTGACGACCCTCCGGCCCTGGTACTCCTGGACGTCATGCTTCCGGGCATGGACGGGCTCGAGGTCCTCCGCCAGCTGCGCAGCTTCAGCGACGCGTACGTCATCCTGGTCACGGCCAGGGCCGAGGAGGTCGACAAGCTTGTCGGACTCGGTGTGGGGGCGGATGACTATGTGACCAAGCCGTTCAGCCCGCGTGAAGTCACAGCCCGGGTGAAGGCCATGCTGCGCCGAGACAGGCGGCGCGACCGGACCGACGCAGATGCCCCTCTCCGCTTCGACGGGTTGTCCGTCAACCCCGATCACCGCGAGGTCGAGGTGAATGGGGCTTCCATCGCGCTGTCCAGCCTGGAATTCGACCTCCTCGCGGCACTTGCCGCCGAGCCCGGGCGAGTGTTCTCCCGAGCGCAACTGCTCGAGAAAGTCTGGGGCTATGACTTCTACGGTGACGAACGCGTCGTCGATGTCCATATCCGCAGTGTGCGCGCCCGACTCGGCGACGACGCCGGCGATCCGCACCTGATCGCCACCGTTCGGGGTGTGGGCTACAAATTCGTGGGCCGGCCCCTATGAAGATGCGACTGTCCTGGCGGTTGTTCATCTCCTACGCCGCGGTTGCCGTGGTCGGCGGTGTAGTCGCCTACCTGACGATCTCGTTGCTCGCCCCGCGCCTGTTCGAAGACCGGCTGGGGATGGCGATGAACAGTGAGGGCAACGGGATGTCCATGGGGACCATGGATGCGACGAGCGTGCGGTCAGCATTCGTCTCCGCGCTCACGACCTCGCTCCTCGTCGGGGTGCTGGCCAGTGTCGCCGCCGCCGGTTTCGTGGCCGCGGCCGTCACCGGGCGACTGCTGCGCCCCCTCAACGCGGTGCGGGCCGCCACGAAAATGATCGCCGCCGGAAAATACGGAGGCAGAGTCCCCGTCCCGTCCGAGCCGGAACTAGCTGCCCTAGCCACCGACGTCAACACCCTCGCCGAGGCCCTGGCCGACACGGAGTCCCGGCGCACCCGGCTGCTGGGAGAGGTCGCGCATGAGATGCGCACCCCGCTGACCGTCCTGGACGGCTATGTGGAGGGGTTGATCGATGGCGTGTTCAGCGCGAGCCCCGACACCTTCGCCTCCCTCAGCGAGGAACTGCGCCGGCTGCACCGCCTCTCCGACGACCTCTCCAGCCTGTCGCGCGCCCAGGAGCAGCGCCTTGACCTGCATCCGACCAATGAGGACCTGGCCGACCTCGCTCACCGCGCCGCTGCGCGCCTCCTGCCTCAATTTGACGATTCGGACATCACGCTGAACGTCGACGCCGACACCGCCCTGCCCGTCCAGGTCGACCCCGACCGGATCACCCAGGTTCTGACCAACCTGCTCGGCAACGCCCTGCACGCAACTCCCGCCGGCGGGGCCGTCACGATCACCGCACGCGCCGTCGGCAGCCGGGGTGAAGTCAGTGTCACCGACACCGGTGTGGGCCTGGCCCCAGACGATACGGAGCGTGTGTTCGAGCGGTTCTACCGTGTGCCTGGCCAGGGCCGCCGATCAGCAGGATCGGGAATTGGACTCACGATCGCTCGAGAAATCGCCCGCGGGCACGGCGGGGACATCACAGCCGCGTCTGCCGGACGAGGGCAGGGTGCCACGTTCGTGGTTACTGTTCCCCTGCGTGCCACCGACCAGTCAGGCTGAAACTGAAGCGTCGACACCGCGTCCGCCTTCGATTGCGGGGGCCGTTGCGCTCTCAGGCTGTCCGGGGAGTCGAAGTCGCTTGAGGAACAGTGCGTTGACTGCGACGATGACGCTGGAGCCGGACATAGAGATGGCGGCGATTTCGGGACTGAGCCGGATGCCGAACGTCGTGAAGAAAACGCCGGCAGCGATGGGGAGCGCGATCGCGTTGTAGCCGACCGCCCAGCCGAGGTTCTGCCGCATCTTGCGTACGGTGGCTTTGCCGATGCGCAGGGCGATGGGGACGTCGAGGGGGTCGGACCGCATCAGGACCACGTCCGCCGTATCGATGGCGACATCCGTTCCCGCCCCGATGGCGATGCCCAGGTCCGCCTGGGCCAAGGCCGGAGCGTCGTTGACGCCGTCGCCGACCATCGCAACTCGCTTGCCGGAGGCCTGCAGCTCTTTGATTTTCGCGGCTTTGTCTTCCGGGAGCACCTCGGCGATCACAACATCGATGTGGAGCAAGGATGCGATTCGCTGCGCGGTCGCCTCATTGTCGCCTGTGAGCATGACGACCTCAATGTTCGCGTCGTGCAGAGCGACGACGGCGGCTTCCGCGGTTTCCCGGACGGCGTCAGCCAGGGCGATGACCCCAACGGTCTTTCCGTCAACGGCGACGAGGACCGCCGTCCGTCCGGTCGCGGCCAGCGTCTGACGCTGCGTGGACACCGGATCGATATCGATGCCCTGAGCAACCATGAGTTTGCGGTTGCCGACAAACACCTGGCGCCGTGTGACCGTGGCGCCGGCACCATGTCCCGGCACGTTGCGGAACGCCGATGCTTCCAGCGCTGTCGCGCCGCGCGCAACGGCGTAACGGACGACGGCTGCGGCGAGTGGATGCTCGGACTCCCGTTCCACGGCAGCGACAAGGGCCAGCAACTCTTTCTCATCCATCCCAACAGCTATGAAGTCCGTCACTTCGGGTTCGCCCTTGGTCAGTGTCCCCGTCTTGTCCAGGACGACTGTGTCGATGCGAGCCGAGGTCTCCAACGCGGTCGCGGTCTTGAAGAGGACTCCGCGTTTGGCGCCCAGGCCGGTGCCGACCATGATGGCGGTCGGTGTCGCCAGGCCGAGCGCATCCGGGCAGGTGATGACGACGACGGTGATCGCGAAGAGGATCGCGGTAGGAAGGCTCGCGCCGGCCAGGAGCCAGGCGCCGAGGGTGGCGCTGCCGCCGATGAGGGCTACGAGCACGAGCCAGAAGGCTGCGCGGTCGGCGAGGCGTTGTCCGGGTGCCTTGGAGTTCTGCGCTTCCTGGACCAGGGCCACGATCTGAGCGATCGCGGTATCGGCGCCGACTTTGGTCGCGCGCACGCGAAGGGTTCCGGTGGTGTTGACTGTGGCGCCGATCACGGTCGATCCGACGCTCTTTGCGACGGGAAGGCTCTCCCCGGTGACCATGGATTCGTCAATGTCAGACTCACCGTCTTCCACAACGGCGTCAGTTGGAACTTTGGCTCCGGGCCGCACCAGAAGCAGGTCGCCGGGGACAACCTCCGCCGTCGGGACCTCAACCGGTTCTCCGTCCCGGATGACCAATACCAGGGACGGGGCCAACTCGAGAAGCGTGCGAATGGCATCGTTTGCGCCGCCCCTGGCCCGCATTTCGAACCAGTGTCCCAAGAGGACGAAGCTGGTTAGAACGGTTGCAGCCTCGTAGAAGACATCCCCGCCACCGGTGAGGGTGACGAACAGGCTATAGAGCCAGCCCGCTCCAACACCGACGGCCACCAGCACCATCATGTCGAGGGTGCGAGCCCGCAGAGCCCGGACGGCCCCATCGAAAAAGATCCAAGCCGAATAGAAAACGACTGGCAGGGACAGTATCAACGCGAACACGTCATCGCGCAGCCCGAACGGGGTGGGAACCGTGAAACCGAAAACTTCCCGGCCGATCGGCGACCACAGAGTGATCGGAACCGACAGGATGGCCGCCACCAGAAGCCGGTTGCGCATGTCCCGGATCATGCCAGCCATGGACATGTCGCCGTGGGCACCACCATGTCCCATGGTCTCCTGCATGGTTCGAGCCGGTTGCCCGGGTTTCATTTCATGTGTGGCGTGGTCGGTGACGGATTCCGCCATCGGGTCGCAGATGTGATCGGGCACGGAGCGTCCAGCGCAGTGGTAACCGCATTCCCGGATCCATCCCGCCAGGTCAGCGACGGAGGTCTGTCCGGGATCGAAGGTCACGTTGGCCGTCTGCGCCACTGGATTCGCTTCAACAGTCACCACGCCGGGCCGGCGGGCGAGCACTGACTCAACGATCGCTTGCGAGGAGGCCCACTGCACCCCCCGCACTTCCACGACGGTAGTTTCAAATTTCTCGCTCATGTGACGATCCCATTCCTTAAATCGGCTCCACAAGAACGGCTTTCCAACCCGTGGAACACTCCCCACCATATACCCACGGGGGGTATACGCATACGTGATCATCGGTTTTCATCGGCAGTTTGCATCGACTTTCCTGTGCGTTGCCGTTGACTGCGATCATGGCTCAGCTCATCTACTATCATGGATAGTATTTAACAACAAAGGAGGCGCTCATGCGCTCACGAATTTGGATTTACTCTCTTACCGCCGGTGCCCTGCTTGCGGCAGGTGCCGTCGCTCCGGCCTATGCCGCCGAGAGCATTGCCACGGACAGTAGCCTGTCGGTAACGATTCCCCAGGCGGCGGGTGACGGCCGCGATGCGACGGTTGCCGCGCACGTGCACACGATGCCAGACATGCCAGACATGCCAGACATGCCAGACATGGTGGCTGCGACGAACGGCATGGCCAACATGCATGAAGCGATGATGACTCATCATCACCCGATGAGGCCTGCTACGCCCGGTCGCGAACACGGAAAGGCTGAGGAGTAGCGGTGGGCGCGGCACTGTATGGTCTCGCCCTGCTCGCCTGCCCGGTCGGCATGGGGTTGATGATGTGGTTCATGTTGCGTGGGAAGAAGGCACCTGACGCGCTGACGGCCATGGCACCGGCCGACAAAGAGGAGTTGACCAACCTCCGCACGGAGGTGGACCGGTTGCGGGCGAGCCGGAGCGGTGCCTCGGCACAGCCCGGAGACGCGGGCGTCCGGTGAGCGAAACCGTCCTCCCTGCGGTAGTTTTGACGGCCTCACTGACTTTCACCTACCTCTTCTGCATCCGTCCTATGCGTAAGGGGAGTTCTGTCCACGGCGGGGCCGCTCAAATCCTGCACGACGCCGGCCCGAGCGCCGAGGACGTGGCCGAGCTGGCGCGTTTGCGCCAGGAAGTAGCGACGTTGCGAGGATAGCGCACACAGAAACCCCCATCCGTAACGGATGGGGGTTTCTGTGTTCGCAGGCTACATCGTCAGGGCTTGTCCGCTTACCGGGCAGGGTGGCATTGGCGTCGCCGCGGATGCCGGTGCAATGGCGACGAACACGGGCACTGAAAGGAGTATCCCCAGGGCCAGGGCTGCCAGGGTTGTCCGTCCGGCCCCGAGGGGCCGGACGGGTGAAATGAGCCTTCGGACTCGGCTGAGGGCTGACTCTCCGCCCGCGCCCAGAGCCGTCACGGGAGTCATTCCATGCTCGGCCAGGCGCACCAGTGCCGTTGCTACCGTGGTGCGATCGCTCTGACGGGCGGCATTGTCATCGGCGAGCATCTCAACGAGCCGGCCCAGCTCCGTGCGGGCGGTGCGGAATGCCGCGATACGTGGGAACGCCCGCTGTAGGGAGTCGGCCGCTGCCAGGATCAGGTCGTGGCGACCTCGTAGGTGCGCGCGCTCGTGGGCCAGGACCGCCAGGAGCTGACTATGATCCAAGGCGGACAAGGCCGCACTGGTTAGAACGATTTGGCGGCCGCGGCCGGGTAAGCAGTATGCGGCGGCGGCCGGGTGCTCGACGACGAGCGCGTCGTAGCGGAGGTGGGGTCGCGCGATCAGGGCCAGGGCGTCCAGTTGCGCCTTCCTGTTGCGGGCCGCGAGCGTTCTATCAGCGACGACGCAGTAGGCGACTCGGGCGAGGATGACCAGCGCTGCGGCGGCCCCGGTGGCGCTGACAACGGCACCGCCAGGAGTGGAGTATTGCGCAACGATGGTCATGGCGCAGGTGCGGATCAACTGGCCGAGGTCCGTGGTCCAGGGAATTGCCGGCACCGCCAGGCTCAGGCCGGCGAGCAGCGCCGCCGAAACAAGGGAGACGCTCAGCGCCTGCCATGCGGCGATGCCGATTCGTGGAGACCGCTCGAGCCATGAAGCCCGGCTCAGCAGTGCTGGCCCGAGCAAGGCAAGGGCCACGGCAAAGACTGTCAAAACAGCTGGCGCTGTCATGGAGCTATGCTTTTTCGACCTTGAAGGTGGTCATCCAGCGCATTGCGAAGGCTGGCGACTTCCTCAGGCGGGATGTGTTCGAGGAAATGCAAAAGCGTCACCGCCGTGTCCGCTCCTCCGGCAAGAACCTCACCCATGAACGCAGCGGTGTGTTGCTCGCGAGTCTGTGCCGCTTTGTAGAGGTAGGCCCGGCCGTCCTTCTCCCGGGTCAGCATGCCTTTGCGGCGGAGGTTGTCCATCACTGTCATCACCGTTGTGTAGGCCAGAGTGCGTTCGTGCTGTAGATCTTCCAACACCTCGCGGACGGCGACCGGGTGCCCCCAGGACCAGATACGGTCCATGACCAACTGCTCCAGCGTGCCGAGTGGTCGCACCATCTGTGGCTCCCTTCTGCACATTGGTTGAGTCGACGTCCCCAGTCAACTATCTTTCATAGTAATGCACGTCCCGATGCGCGTCCCGCGGGGGCGGTGTTGATTAGCCTTGGACGCCGCCGGAGCAGGGTGCCCCGGGTTCGGGCGTCTGGGGGCCCTGCAGGTAGGCCTGCAGGAACACCGGCAGGCGGGAGTCATCCACACTGTCCAGTTGGAGTTGTTTTCCCCAGGCGCTTACGATCACCGGGGCGGGGAGGTCGGGATACGGGCTCAACAGTTCGTACGGGTTCGATGCCGCATCTGCGGTCAGGGTGTCAATCTGATCTTGCGGCAGATCGGAACGGTAGGTGATCCAGACCGCGCCATGCTCGAGCGAGTGCACGGCCCGCCAGGTGTCAACTGGCTGCGTGTATACGCCGCAGTTAGTCAGCTCGGCAGAGTGATCTCCGCCGACAGGGGGAAGCGTCGGAAAGGCAACCTCGTTGTTCACGTGGTTTCGGCTGAGTCCGTCGAAGCTCTGCACGCCGCTGATGGGCTTGTCTGCTGCTGCGGTGACCGCATCCTTGCTTTGCTGATTGACGACGAAGACGGAGGCGACTATTGCCGCGACGACGATAGCGACGACGGCGCCGGAGCCATAGATCCAGAAACTCCGACGCCGCTCGCTCCGCTTCATCTCTGCTCGTGCAGCCGCAACGATCGTCTGCCGGTCTGCACTGTTTTTTTTGCTCGCCATTCGGCCGCTTCTTTCTACTCTTGTTGTCTGTTGTGATGAGCGACCGTGCCGGAGCGTGATTCGGCGGCCGTGGGGTGTTGCGACAGATGCCGGGCCAGCTTTTTCTCCGAAAGGCGCCCGTAGCTGAACATGACCCCGTCGATGAGGACGCCCGGCGCAAAAGCTACGCCGTGGCGAACCGCGAGGCCCCGCCCCTCGTCGGTACCCAGCCCGATTTCCAGAACCTCAAACGGGTGGTCACGGGCCAGTCGGGAGAGCACCAGCTTTGCTTGATCACAGGAGGGGCAGGAGGCCTGGGTCAGGATCGTGATTATCATCACGAGTTCGCCCGGGCTGATGTCAGCTGCGCGATTATCTGATCGATGGGCACATACATCGTGTAGTTCGGCGGCCCGCCGTAGTCGGCCCTCCACTGAATTTTCCCCGTGGCCCAACCAGGATGAAGCTATGTCCATTGCGAGAATCGCCCATCATGCCGTATTTGTTGGTCTGATAGGTCACGGAGACATCCAGCTGGGTGTCGGCCAGTGCAACAGCGGTCAGCTTGTCGTCGGCCATCTTCTGGGCAATCAGTTCCACTGGCCCGCTGGTGATGGTGAGGACTTGGTCAATACCGGCGGACTTTAGTTGAGCCTGTGCGGACTCCAGATCCCGGATCTGGTCCCAGCACGGCTGGCATCCGATGCCTTCGTGGAAAAAGAGCATCACTGATTTGCCGCGGTAGTCACTCAGATTAACGGTTCCGCCGGCCGTGGAAGGCAGTGAGAAGGCGGGCGCTTCGACTCCCGGGCCAGGTGCCCCGACCGTGTAACTGACGGGAGCGGCGTCCTCTTTCCTCGTGGGATTCGTGGTCTGCGTGAGGAGGGAGACGAGGATGGTCGCTGCCACCGCGACCGCCACGACGATCACGATCGCTCGGCGCACGAAGGTGCGTGTGGCGGGTGGTTGCGGGCGCTGCTTGTTCGCTGCCATTAGTCTGACTCCTCTGCATGAGTGCGGCTGGACCTCTCGGTCGATCTGGTCGACGCGAGGGCTTCAGGTGAAGCCTCCAACGTTGGCTGGTCTGTAGAGCAGGAGGCGCAAGAATCCGCCTCGACGGCATCTGTTGTTGGTGAGCTCGAGCTCGTGCGGCTACGCACGGCCTTCCAGAGTAGGAGGCCCAGGGCGGCGAACACGGCAACGGTCGAGACCCACCCGGGCACGAAGGAGAGGTACTCTTGAATGACGGCGGCCCAGTGCCCCAGTGCAGCCGCAAGCCCAACCTGCCACCCATCGGGTGCCATGCCGGGTCCCTGCACGGCCAAGACGATGGTGATCACACCCATTGTGATCATCAGCGCACCCGAGAGCAGAGTTCCCAAGGGCAACCTCCACCGGGTTCCGGGCCCAATCGGGACGGTCGTGGAAGAGAGCAGGCGGTTAGCTCCCCAGTCTTTCCGGTCCCAGACCAGCGCCAAAGCACACAAGGGAGCCACCATCCCGAATACGTAAGCCACGCCCACGGCAGTAGCAGCAGGGAAGGACGAGGCGGCCCCGGAGAGCGCCGCCACGCCAGCCAAAACCGGTGCACAGCACGCGCTGGCGGCCCCAGAGAAGACACCGAGACCGTATACAGAACCGATACCGGTTCCGCCGCCTCGGCCAGACGGCATGGGCAGCATCATTTTCCAACCCGCAAGCGTGGCGATTCCCAGGCCCACCATCGCGACGCCGACTGCACTAAAAATCCCGAAGTGATACTGGAACAAAACGCGGCTGAGGACGGCAGCACCTAGATGAGTGAGTCCTAATCGATTGTCGGTAGCGGTACACGTCTAGTCAGATCGGACTGGCCCGGCGTGGACGCTGTTAATCGAAGGCGGAGGGTGT
>NZ_SOGW01000029.1:0-14510 GCF_004403075.1 Cryobacterium sp. TMT2-10
CACCCATCCGACCCCGCCCGCCATCCGCCCGCCATCCGCACCCATCCGACCCCGCCCGCCGCCCGCCCACCTCCGCGCCCTACCGCCCCGGCCCCCGCGCCTGAGGTAGTTTGGACGTACTGCCCGACCAGCTCGGAAAGGAGAGCGTCAGCGCCGACAGCGGCGTGCCATTCCCCTGACGCGGACACGCCATGAAACGTCGTACCTTTCTGATCGGCTCGGTCTCGGGACTGAGCCTGGTCGCCCTCACCGCGTGCGTTCCGCCGAGCCCCCGGCCCACGGCATCCGTGAGCCCGTCGCCCACGCCGACCCCCTCGCTGGTGCCTAAACCGGAGAACGTGCGCCGCACCTCCTGGTCGGCCGACCCGTTCGCGCGCGGCTCCTTCAGCTTTCCCGCCGTCGGCGCCACCCCCGAGCAGCGTGAGGCGCTCGCGACCCCGGTCGACGGCCGCCTGTTCCTCGCCGGCGAGGCCACCTCGATCGACGCGCCCGGCACCGTGCAGGGCGCCCGGGCCTCTGGCATGCGGGCCGCCCGAGACGTGCAGGCAGTCGCCACGGCCGGGGAGCGGATCGCCGTGATCGGCGCCGGAATCGCCGGGCTGACCGCGGCGCGAGCACTCAAGGACGCCGGCTTCGACGTCGTCGTGGTCGAAGCGCGCGACCGGATCGGCGGCCGCATCGACACCGTCACCGACAAGAAGTGGCCGTTCCCGATCGAACTCGGCGCATCCGTCGTGCGCGCCAGCGGCACCACCACCCTCGACGAAGAACTCATCGGCCTCGGCGTCATCACGGCCCCCTTCTCCCGCACCTCCGAGACGCGCACCTCCGACGGCCTCGTCGTGCCCGTGCCCGACACCGGCGCCCAAGCCGTGAACGCGGCCCTCGCCTGGGCCGCCGACCAGCCCGCAGACGTGTCCGTGGCCCGGGCCCTCGCCGATTCGGGCGCGTCCAAGCTGTCGACGACGGATGCCGACACCGGCGTTTCCGACGCCGACTGGCTGGACTACGAGATCACCACCGTGCTCGCCCTGAACTCCGGGGCCGCCGTCGACGACCAGTCCGGCTGGTACACCCCGGCAGCGCCCGGCCTCGACGAGGACCGCCTCGTTCTCGGCGGCTTCAACGGTCTCTTCGACGCTCTCCTGGAGGGTATCGACCTGCTCGGCTCGAGCGTGGTCACCAGGATCGCCTACGGCGAGAGCGGCGCCAGTCTGCGCCTCGGCAACGGCGAATCGCTGGGCGCCGACCGCGTCATCGTCACGGTGCCGCTGGGCGTGCTGAAGACCAAGGTGATGGAGTTCGACCCGCCGCTGCCGTTCGCGCACCGCGGCGCCATCGCCGCGCTCGGCATGGGCACCCTCGACAAGATCTGGCTGCAGTTCGCCGAGCCGTTCTGGGACACGGACGCCCCGCTCTGGACCACGGTCGGCGGCGACGATGACTTCCGGGTCTGGATCAACATGGTGCCCTTCACCGGCGAACCGGTCCTGGTCGGGCTGGTCGCCGCGGAAACCGCGTTGCGCCTGGCGGAGGTCGGAGACGACGAATTCCTGGCCGCGGCGCTGGCCAGCCTGGTGCCCTTCGTCTCCCCGATGGACACCGCGACACCCACCCCAGCGCCGAAATAAAACAGTCGGATTCGCCGGACGCGAAACCCCGGGCCGCACCGTGAAACCGCGAAACGCGTGTCAAAAAAACTTTAGAATCGCCGCAGTCAACCCCGCGCGATTCCGGGTTTCGTGGTGTACACTCCTGCCAACGTCCAGTCGGTGAAGAATGGCCCTTTCGAGGGCCGGTTTCATGCAGGTACGGTCCGTGGTGGTGACCTCCGCCCCGGTGCCGGCTCAGAGGTCCAGTCGTTACCCCGACTGGCGTTGCCGACGGATTCCGTTCGGGGGAGTAACCCCGGTTCGTCAACCGGCCCGTTTCGTACCGTCGACCATCCAGTGCGGTCGCCACTGAGATGCCCCGCTCGCCCGCGACTGCATCACATCTGTTCTACCGCATGATTGCTGTGTTCCCATGGATACCCTGCTGGATCTCGAATCCGTCATTCTTCTCGACTTTGACTCCGACCTGCCTTGCGAAGGCACCCACCACATCCGAGGCCTGAGCGGCCATTCGCCCACCGCTCCCGGCGCGTACATGGTGATTTCGCCCTGCTGCGGGCCCAAGGTGGTGCAGTGCTCGCCCCGGGTACTCGCCATGCAGGCATCCGGAGTGCTCTACTGTGGCGCATGCCGCATCGAGCATATGACCAGCGAATACACCTTCATCCCGCTGTAACCGCTCGCCGCTCGCATCTCAGCGCTGCTGTGACCCCGACTCCGGCCGGGGGCGGTGCCAGGGCTGGGAGGGCAGCCGGGAGGTGGCGATCAGGATCGCCGCGATCCCGGTGAACAGCAGCACGGCGATCAGGCAGTAGACCACGGTTTCCAACGGACCACTGACCTGCACCGGGTCGAGGAAAAAGTAGGGGTACCAGCCCACCATCGACCCGCGCACGAGGGTGAACACGCCCCAGATGCTGGGCAGCACGAGCACCCAGGCCAGGAGTTTCCACGGCAGGCGGGCCTTGCCGGCATCCGTCAACCAGTCGACGAGGGCGATCGTCGGAATCCAGAAGTGCAGCAGCTGGCTCGACCAGGGCACCTCGATTGTGTAGTCGCGCGAGGATGACTGGATGACGATGGTCAGGAATACGATGCCGGACACCATGATGTAGGTGGTCACCAGCAGCCGGAACCAGTCGAGCCAGGCCGGGTCGGTCGCATGGCGGAATGCGACCAGGGCTCCGGCCACGAACGCGACGACCGCGGCCATGGCGCTCTGCACGGTGAAGTAGCTGAAATAGTTGTACACCGCGAAGGTCGCGAAGCCGAGCACGTAATCGAAATACCCCAGCAGCGCGACGACGCCGGTCGCCGCGAGCAGCAGGCGGCCGATGCCGAACGCCCGGCGCAACGGCAGCAGGGCGACCGTGCGAGGCAGCGCGGCACGGCTGGGGGCCGCCGGCAGGGCGCGTTGGGCCGACGTTCTCGGCGCCGTGGGGGGTTGGCGCGCCGCCCGTTCCGTCCGAGCGGGGTCGGATGCTCGCGCGCACATGCTTCCACGCTACGCCAGCATCGGGAGCGGCCGCTGAATCCGCAGCGCGGGCCGGTCAGCGCGGCCGGTCAAAGCGCCCGTCAATCGGCGCCGGTCAGCAGGCGCCGGTCAGCAGGCGCCGGTCAGCAGGTGCCGGTCAATAGGCGCCGGTCAATAGGCGATGTGGAATCCGTTCTCGCCGCGCGGCGCCAGGTCGGTCACCTGCATCGACTCGACCACCGCGGAGGGCGGCCCGTGCGCCAGCCAGGCGAGTAACTCCGAAACGGATGCCGCGTCGCCCTCCGCGTCGACCTCCACCGAGCCGTCCATCCGGTTGCGCACGAACCCGGACAGGCCCAGCCGGCGCGCCTCCGACTGGGTGTAATACCGGAATCCGACGGCCTGCACCATCCCGCGCACGAGAGCCTGTTTGCGAACCATGCTTCCAGTGTGCCCCCGACCGGCGATCAGGCCGAGTTGCGCCAGACGATGGGGGTATCCAGCAGGATGCCGCCGACCGGCTGGGCCTCGCCCCGCAGCTGGCCGAGCACGCACTCGGCCGCCGCCGCGCCGAGGCCGAAGGCCGGCTGGTGCACGGTGGATAAGTGCGGTTGGGTGCGGAGCGCCCAGGAGCTGTCGTCGAAGCCGACGATGCCGACGTCGCCGGGCGCGCTGCGCCCCGCGTCGCGGAGCGCCTCGAGCGCCCCGGCCGCGACGGCGTCGGAGGCCGCAAAAACGCCGTCGATGCCGGGGTCGCGCTCCAGCAGCGCGCGCATGCCGTCGGCTCCGTCGGAGTAGGTGTAGAGCGGAACCCGCGCGACGAGCGCCGGGTCGAAGCGCGGGCCCAGGGCATCCGTGAAGCCCGCCAGCCGGTCGGCTCCCGAGTCTCGATCGAGGGCCGCCGCGATCATGCCGATGCGTTTGCGGCCGGTGGCCATCAGCCGCTCGGTGATGGCGCGCGCCGAAGCGCGGTTGTCGATACCCACGAAGGGGAGCTGGCGGAGGTCCGGCGGATGCCCGACGAACGCGGCCGGCAGCGCGAGGCGTTGCACCACCCGGATCATCGGGTCTTCGTGGCGGGCGGAGACGATGATCACGCCGTCGACGAATCCGCCGCTCAGGTAGCGGGCGACGCGGTCGGTGTCGCGCTGGGAATCGATCACGAGGCTGACCATCTGATAGTCGGCGCGGGAGAGCACGGTATTGGCGCCGAGCAGGATGCCGCCGATGTTGGGGTCGTCCAGGAAGAGCGAGTGCGGTTCGTGCACGATGAATCCCACGGCCTGGGAGCGCTGCATGACCAGGCTGCGGGCGGCGTTGTTCGGCACATAGCCGACCTTCTCGATCGCCGCCTCGATCGCGGTGCGGGCCTCGGCCGAGACGTACGGCTCGTCGTTGATCACCCGGCTCACCGTGCCGCGGGACACGCCGGCTTCCACGGCGACATCGTGGATTGTCGCGCGTCGGCGCCGAGACGGAATTGTCACCATTCGATAACTGTAACGCGCGCCGAGGAACCCGACGCTTGACACGGCGGCCAGGGAGTTCGTACTCTGTGTACGTTCACAGAAAACCCAACGGCGCGTTTTTGCTCCCTACTCTGTGCACGTTCACAGAGTCAATCAACACAGCCAGTCAATCAACACAGCCAGCAGAGCTGGCACAGCACAGCAGGGAGCACCATGAACTCGCGAGCAGCCACGTCGACCGGATCGGCCTCGGCCACCCCGTTCGTTCACGAGGGCGTCGCCTACGGCTGCGACTACAACCCGGAGCAGTGGGGGCCCGAGGTCTGGGCCGAAGACGTCGTGCTGATGCGCGAGGCCGGCGTCGACCTGGTCGCGATCAACATCTTCGGCTGGTCGCAGGTCGAGCCGCGGCCGGGGGAGTACGATTTCGACCGGCTCGACACGATCATCGAACTGCTGCACGCCAACGGCATCCGGGTCAACCTCGGCACCGGCACCTCGTCGCCGCCGCCGTGGCTGAGCACCCTGCATCCCGAGATCCTCCCGGTCGTGGAGGACGGCACCACCCGCTACCCCGGCGGGCGCCAGGCCTGGTGCCCGAGCTCCCCGATCTTCCGCGAGCACGCGCTGGCACTGGTAGAGAAGGTCGCCGAGCGCTACGGCCGCCACCCGGCGGTCGCCCTCTGGCACGTGTCCAACGAGCTGGGCTGCCACAACGCGCTCTGCTACTGCGACGACACCGCCGCCGCGTTCCGGCTCTGGCTGCAGGCGCGCTACGGCACGATCGAGGCCTTGAACTCCGCCTGGGGCACCTCGTTCTGGAGCCAGCGCTACGGCCGGTGGGCCGAGATCCTCACCCCGCGGCTCACCCTCTCCAGCCGCAACCCCGGCCAGGTGCTGGATTTCCACCGGTTCAGTTCCGCCGAACTGCTCGACTACTACCGCCGCGAGACCGCCGTGCTGCGCCGCCACTCCGACGTCGCCGTGACCACCAACTTCATGGTCACCTCCCACATCCGCAACCTCGATTACTGGACCTGGGCCCCCGAGGTCGACATCGTCGCCAACGACCACTACCTCGACCACCGCCTCGCCGACCCGGCCACAGAGCTGGCGTTCGCCGCCGACCTCACCCGCGGACTCGCCGGCGGGCAGCCGTGGCTCCTGATGGAGCAGGCGGCCGGCGCCGTCAACTGGCAGCCGCACAACCTGGCCAAGGCCCCCGGCGAGATGACCCGCAACTCCCTGGCCCACGTCGCCCGCGGGGCCGACGGCATCTGCTTCTTCCAATGGCGGGCCTCGCTGCAGGGTTCGGAGAAATTCCACTCCGCGCTGGTGCCCCACGCGGGCACCGACACCGCGCTCTGGCGCGAGGTCGTCGCCCTGGGGGAAACCCTCGACCGGCTGGGCGAGATCACCGGGAGCACGGTCGTGGCGGATGCCGCACTCCTCTTCAGTTGGGAAGCCTGGTGGGCCGGCGACGGCGAATCCCGCCCGTCCCAGTCGGTGCGCTACCTCGAGCAGGTGCACGCCGCCTACGCCGCCCTGCACCGGCTCGGCGTCACGGTCGACATCGTGGCCCCCGGCACCGACCTCTCCGGGTACCGCCTCGTCGTCGCCCCGGCCCTGTACCTGGTCTCGGACGCCGAGGCGGATAACCTCACCGCCTACGTCGCGGCCGGCGGCCACGCCCTGGTCACCTTCTTCAGCGGCATCGTCGACGAAGACGACCGGGTGCGCCCGGGCGGCTACCCCGGCGCCTTCCGCGGTCTGCTCGGCGTCACGGTCGAGGAATTCTCCCCGCTGCTGCCCGGCCACGTGGTCGGCCTCGACTCCGGCGCATCCGCGAGCCTCTGGACTGAGCGACTGCGCAGCACCGGCGCCGAGGTGATCGCCCGCTACCGGGGCGGGCCGCTTCCGGGCACCCCGGCCATCACCCGCAACCGGCACGGCGCCGGCGACGCCTGGTACGTCGCCACCGCGCTGGAGGCCGGCGCCCTGACCGACCTGCTGCGCACGATCTGCCAGCAGGCCCGCGTCACCGCGGTCGGCCCCGAAAGCCCCGGAACCATCGAGGTCGTGCGCCGCGCCGGCGCCGCCGCGACCTATCTTTTCATCATCAACCACGGCGAGGACGACATCGACCTGCCGGCCTCCGGCCGTGAACTCGTCACCGGCGAACCCGTCAACCGTATTGTTCGAGTTCCGGCCGGTGCCGTTCGCGTGATCAGAGAGGACCCCGCATCATGAGCGCACCCGTCGTTCCACTCACGGATGCCCCGGGCAGCGTCGCCCGCCAGAAGAGGTCACGGGCCGCCAAAGCCCCGGCCTCCAAACAACCCAGGCAGCCCGTGCCGCACCTCGGCGCGATTCTCGCCTTCGTGCTCCCGTTCGGCACCCTGTTCGCCCTGTTCTACCTGGTCCCGATCGGCTACGCGATCTACCAGTCGCTGCTCGTGATCGAGCGCGAGGGCACCTTCGGCAAGGCCACCGAGGTCTTCGGCGGGCTCACCCAGTACATCCTGGTGTTCCAGAACGGGCCGTTCTGGACATCCATCGGCCGGGTGCTCACCTTCGGCGTCGTGCAGGTGCCGATCATGCTGGGCCTTGCGCTGCTGTTCGCCCTGCTGCTGGACTCACCGCTCGTGCGCGGCAAGAAATTCTTCCGGCTGGCCTTCTTCGTGCCCTACGCGGTGCCGGGCGTCATCGCGGCGATCATGTGGGGCTACCTCTACTCGCCCAACCTGTCGCCGTTCAGCGCCGTCACCGAGAACATCAACTTCCTCTCGGCCGACCTCGTTCTCTGGGCCATCGCTAACGTCGTCACCTGGGTCTTCGTGGGTTACAACATGCTGATCATCTACTCGGCCCTGCTGGCGATCCCGACCGAGCTCTACGAGGCCGCCCGGCTCGACGGGGCCGGCCAGGTGCGCATCGCCTGGTCGGTGAAGATCCCGCTGATCATGCCGGCCATCATCCTGACCGCGATCTTCTCGATCATCGGCACCCTGCAACTGCTCGCCGAACCGCAGGTCTTCCGCAGCTTCAGCTCCGCCGTGACCAGCACGTTCACCCCGAACCTCACGGTCTACTCCACCTCGTCGATCCCGAACTTCAACCTCGCCGCCGCCTTCTCTGTGGTGCTGGCCCTGGCCACGTTCATCCTCTCGTTCACGTTCCTGAAGTTCACGCAGCGGAAGGAAGCCCAGTGAGCACCTCGATCAGCACCGTCACCACCCCCGCGCGACGAAAACGCGGCAGCCGCACGCCCCAGGGCGTGGCCCCCAAAGCCCAGCGCGAGAGCCCGTTCGCCCGGGTCAGCGCCATGATCGTGATGGGCGTCTTCACGCTCTACTTCCTGGTGCCGATCTGGTGGCTGCTGGTGGCGGCCACCAAGGACCGGTCCCAGTTCAACACCACGAACCCGCTCTGGTTCGCCGACTTCTCCCTGTTCACGAACATCGGCAACCTGATCGCCTACCGCGACGGCGTCTACCTCAAATGGATGCTCAACAGCGCCCTGTACGCCGGCCTCGGCGCCGCCATCGGCACCATCATCGCCGGCATGTGCGGCTACGCCCTCGCCAAGTACAACTTCCCGGGTCGCGAACTCATTTTCAACGTCGTGCTCGGCGGGGTGCTGGTGCCCGCCACCGCGCTCGCGCTGCCCCTGTTCCTGATCTTCAGCCAGATCAGCCTCACCAACACGTTCTGGTCGGTGTTCCTGCCCAGCCTGGTCAGCCCGTTCGGGGTCTACCTGGCCCGCATCTACGCGTCGGCCAGCGTGCCGGACGAACTGATCGAGGCGGCGCGCCTCGACGGGGCCGGCGAGGTGCGCACCTTCTTCACCGTCTCGGTGCGCATGATGGTGCCCGCCCTGATCACCGTCTTCCTCTTCCAGTTCGTCGCCATCTGGAACAACTTCTTCCTGCCGCTGATCATGCTGCGCGACGAAACCCTGTTCTCGGTCACGCTCGGCCTCTACGCCTGGAACTCCCAGGTGAACCAGATTCCGGTGCTGCGCGACTACGTGCTGATCGGGGCCCTGCTCTCGATCATCCCGCTGATCATCATCTTCCTGCTGCTCCAGCGCTTCTGGCAGAACGGGCTCAGTGCCGGTTCGGTGAAGTAGCCGGTCCCTCTCTTTACCTCCCCTCCCCACCCCTCCCAAGAGAAAAGAAGAACAATGCGAATCAAGAAGAGAGCAGCCGCTGTCGCCTTGCTCACCGCCGCAACGGTCGCCCTGACCGGCTGCGCGGCGGGGTCCACGACCTCGGCCGGCGCCGACTGCGCCCCCGCCACGGGCAAGGTCGACCTCACCTTCACCACCTGGATCCCCGGCATGGAAGACGTGGCCAAGGTATGGAATGAAAAGAACCCCGACGTTCAGGTGAAAGTGCAGACCGGCCCGAACGGCAACGGCGGCACGTACCAGAACTTCTTCAACCAGCTCAAGGCCGGCAACGCGCCCGACCTCGGCCAGATCGAATACGACGCACTGCCGAACTTCCGGGTGCAGGACGGCCTGACCGACCTCGCCGCCTGCAAGGGTGTGCTCGAGGCGAAGAGCGACTTCGTCGACTGGACCTGGGGCCAGGTCAACTTCGGCGAGGACAAGTCCGTCTACGCGATCCCGCAGGACGCGGGCCCCATGGCCATGTTCTACCGCGCCGACCTGTTCGAGGCGAACAACATTGCGATCCCCACCACCTGGGACGAGTTCGCGGTCGCAGCCGAGAAGGTGCGCGCCACCGGCGGGTACATCACCAACTTCTCGCAGAGCGACATCAACCAGTTCGCCGGTTTCGTCTGGCAGGCCGGCGGAAGCTGGTTCAAGAACGACGGTGAGAACTGGACGGTCGACCTGACCAGCCCCGAATCCGTCAAGGTCGCCGCCTACTGGCAGGACCTGATCGACCGCGACCTCGTCTCCACCAACCCGCCGTGGACCGACGAGTGGAACAACGCCTACAACTCCGGTTCGGACTGGACCTGGAACTCCGCGGCCTGGGGTGCGAACTCCATCGCCAGCGGCGCTCCGGACACCGCCGGCAAGTGGTCCGTCGCCCTGTCCCCGCAGTGGGCTGCAGGTGACAAGGCCGCCGGCAACTGGGGTGGCTCGTCCACCGCGGTCTTCAAGGGCTCGAAGCACCCCTATGAGGCGGCCCAGTTCGCGCTGTGGCTGAACACCTCCGACGAGGCGCTCACGATGCTGAACAAGTCGGCCAACCTGTACCCGGCCGCCAAGTCCGGCCTCGAGCTGCCCGCCCTCAAGGCAGGCGTCGAGTTCTACGGCAACCAGCCCATCTACGACGTGTTCTCCGAGGCATCCGACCAGGTCTCACCCGACTTCATTTGGGGCCCGACCATGACGCAGGTCTATAACGACACCTCCGACGGTTTCAAGGGTGCCGTCACCGGCAGCGGGACTCTGACGGATGCTCTCACGAGCGCCCAGAAGAGCACGATCAGCGCCCTCGAAGCGCAGTCGATCCCGGTCAACAAGTAGCGTTAGGCCTCAGTGTCGTCGATTCCCTACCTCCGTGCCGCGGGCACCAGCCTTGTGCTGGACGCCCGCGGCACGGGTGTGCCCGTGATCGTGCACTGGGGCGCCGATCTGGGCGACCTCTCCGGTGAGATGCTCGCGGTGCTCGCCGACGCATCCGTTCCGGCGATTCCGCCGAGCTCGATCGACCTGCCCCTGCGGCTGACTCTGCTGCCGACCGTCTCGGACGGCTGGAGCGGGCGCCCCGGGATCAGCGGATTCCGGTTCAGCGAGGGTGGCGGGGGTGGCTTGCGCGGCGGGGGCGGCGCGGCCGCCGCTGACCTCGACCTGCGCCTGGCCGGCGTGGGGCCCGTTTCGGTGCGGTCGGGTGACGCCGTCTCGCCCGGCACCCAGGCGCTTGCGATCTCGCTGACGGATGCCGCGGCCGAGCTGGCCGTACGTACCGACCTCGAACTCTCGGTCGAGGGCGTGCTGCGACTGCGCCACACGCTCACCAACACGGCGGCCACCGCTCCGTTCGAACTGGGGTCCCTCGACGTCATCCTGCCCGTTCCGGGCCGGGCGAGGGAGATCCTCGATTTCACCGGGTTGTGGACGCACGAACGCCGGCCGCAGCGCGCCCTGCTCGGCCAGGGCGTCTGGAGCCGCGAGTCCCGGCACGGGCGGCCCGGCCACGACGACCCCTACCTGAGCGTGGCCGGCACCCCCGGGTTTGGCTTCCGCACCGGCGAGACGTGGGCCACCCACCTGGCTTGGAGCGGGGACAAACGCGTCTGGGCCGAGAACAGCCCGCTGGGTTACTCGGTGCTCGGCAGCGGCGAACTTCTCGCGCCCGGCGACGTGCGGGTCGCGCCCGGCGCGAGCCACACGACCCCGTGGACCGTGGCCGTGTACTCGGCGGCCGGACTCGACGGGCTGTCGGCTCGGCTGCATCCGTGGATCCGGTCCTGGTCGACCCTCTCCGGGGCCGCGTCCGGGCCGCGCCCGGTCGTGCTGAACACCTGGGAGGCCGTGTACTTCGACCATGACCTGCCCACCCTGACCCGGCTGGCTGACGCCGCGGCCGCGGTCGGCGTGGAACGGTTCGTGCTCGATGACGGCTGGTTCACCGGCCGCACCGACGACCGGCGTGCCCTCGGCGACTGGTTCGTCGACCCGGTCGCCTGGCCAGACGGGTTGCATCCGCTGGTCGATCACGTGCGTGCGGCCGGCATGGATTTCGGGCTGTGGATCGAACCCGAGATGATCAGCCTCGACTCCGACGTCGCCCGGGCGCACCCGGACTGGGTGCTCGGGCCGGCTGGGTCTCGGGGGTCGGCCGGGCCTCGGTCGTCGCTGCCGTCATCGGCGCTGACCTGGCGCTTCCAGCGGGTGCTCGACCTCAGCAACCCGGATGCCGCAGCCTGGGTATTCGACCGGCTCGCGGCCCTGCTCGCCGAGTACCCGATCGCATATCTGAAATGGGACCACAACCGCGACCTGCTGGCCGGGTCGGCGCACCGGCAGACCGCCGCGCTGTACCGGCTGCTGGACCGGGTGAGGGCGGCGCATCCGGGTGTCGAGATCGAGTCCTGCGCGTCGGGGGGAGCCCGCATCGACCTCGGTATCCTCGAGCGCGTGGACCGGGTCTGGACCAGCGACACCAACGACCCGTTGGAGCGGCAGCAGATCCAGCGCTACACGAGTGTGCTCGTGCCGCCCGAATACCTCGGCGGTCACCTGGGCGCCGCTACCGCGCACACCACCGGGCGCACCTCGGAGCTCAGCTTCCGACTGGCCACGGCGCTCTTCGGCAGCGCCGGCATCGAGTGGGACCTGACCCGCGCGATCGAGTCCGAGCGTGCGCAGATCGCCGACTGGATCACCCGGTACAAGCAACTCCGCGGGCTGCTGCACACCGGAACGATCGTGCGGGCCGACCCGAGCGACCCGGCCCTGGAGCTGCACGGGGTCGTCTCGCCCGACCGGGCTGCGGCCGTCTTTGCGTATGTGGCGCTGGCTGCCCCGCGCTCCGCCCTGCCCGAGCGGTTACGGTTTCCGGGACTCGCGCCCGAGCTCACCTACCGGGTCGAGCCGCTCACGATCGGTGCGCCCCCGCGCGTGATCCAGGATGCGCCGCCGGCCTGGCTGGCGGGTGGGGGCTCGTTCGGTGCCGCTGGTGCTGGTGCTGCCGCTGGTGCTGCCGCTGGTGCTGGTGCTGGTGCAGGTGCAGGTGCAGGTGCTGGTGGTGGTGGTGGTGCTGTGACCCTGACCGGGGGAGTGCTGGCGCAGGTCGGGCTGCCCGCGCCGCTGCTCGCGCCCGAGCAGGCCGCGGTGTACACGGTGACCGCAGTCGAGTAGCCCCGCAGCTGAGAGGCGGCTCGGCCGCGGGCGGTCGCCGAGTTCGCCTGTTCCGGTCGAGTTCGCCACGCGTGCGGGACGATCTCGACCGGATGTGGCGATCGCGGCGCGAGCGGCGGGGTGGCGAGGGCCGCGGATGCGCGCGTCCCCGATGCCCGCGTCCCCGGAGCCTGCCGCGCGGCATCCGTGCACCGGATGTCCCCGCGACCGGGCATACCTATCTAAGCTGTGGATGATCCGTCCAATGAAACGGCTCTGACGCGCCACTAGATTCAGGGAAACCACCGGCACCGCGCCGCCCGAACAACCACCGGCACCAGAACCGGAACCACCCCGCAAGCGAACGGAGCATCCGTGCCCAGTCAGGTCGATGACAGCCAGCGTGCACTCTCGAGGCCGCTCGACGGGATCCTGGTCGCGGACTTCTCCCGGGTGCTGGCGGGTCCGCTCGCCACGGTGACGCTGGCCGACCTCGGTGCCCGGGTGATCAAGGTCGAGCGGCCCGGCAGGGGCGACGACACGCGCAGCTGGGGTCCGCCCTTCTCCGCGACGGGGGCCACCTACTTCGAGAGCGTCAACCGCAACAAGGAATCCCTCTGCCTCGACCTCACCGACGAGGCTGACCTCGCCGTCGCCCGGGCGCTCGCGCTGAAGGCCGACGTGCTGGTCGAGAACTTCAAGCCCGGGGGGATGGACCGACTCGGCCTCGGCTACGAGAGCCTCAAGGCGGAGAACCCCGGCCTCGTCTACGCCTCGATCACCGGGTTCGGCAGCGCCGGAGGGGCCGACCTGCTCGGCTACGACTTCATGGTGCAGGCTCTGGGCGGGCTGATGAGCGTCACCGGGGATGAGACTGGTCCGATGAAGGTGGGCGTCGCCCTCGTCGACGTGCTCACCGCGAAGGACACGACCATCGGCGTCCTCGCGGCCCTGAACGCCCGCGCGGCCTCCGGCCTGGGCGCGCGGCTGGAAGTGAATCTGCTGTCGAGCCTGCAAGGGGCGCTCGCGAATCAGGCGCAGGCGTACCTCGGCGCGGGGGTGGTGCCCGGCCGGATGGGCAACCGGCATCCGTCGATCGTGCCCTACCAGCTTCTCGCCTGCGCGGACGGGCCGCTGGCCGTGGCCTGCGGCAACGACGGCCAGTTCGCCAAGCTCGCCCGGGTGCTGGGCGACGAGGGGCTCGCCACCGACCCGCGATTCTCGACCAACTCGGCCCGCGTGCACAACCGCGAGGAACTCGTCCGCCTCCTCGAAGCGCGCCTCGCCGAGGCCCCGGCGCTGTCCTGGCAGGACCTGCTCACCGACGCCGGCGTACCGGCCGGGCAGGTGGCCACCATCGCCGAGGGCATCGAGCTCGCCGAGTCGCTGGGGCTGGAACCCACGATCGAGGTGCAGGATGCCTCCGGCGCCACCGTGGGCCGCCAGATCCGCCACCCCGTCAGCTGGACGCCCCCGCTGGCGCCGCGCACGAGCGCGCCGCCCGCCCTCGGCGAGCACAGCGACACGATCCGCGACTGGCTCACCGGCAGCAAGGGTTTCGCCGGCGCCCAGCGCTAGGCCGTCTCCACGATCCCCAGACCGCGTCCCAGCCACACCGGCCCCGAACGAATTCGACGGAGATTTTGCCCGCATCGGCCCCAAACACGACGAAACCCTGTTTTTACAGCAGCATCTCCGTCGAATTGGTTCACGACGGGGACGGGGACGGGTGCGCGGTGACGCCCCGCATCGCCAGCCACAGGTTGGCCGCAACATCGGGATCGTCGAGGTCCTCGCCGATCAGGCGGGAGGCGATCTCGATCCGGTGCCGGAGCGAGTTGCGGTGCAGCTGCAGGTCCCGGGCTGTGGTCTCCCACTGGCCGCGGTGGCGCAGGTAACACCGCACGGTCTCCACGAGGTCCGCCCGGGCGTACCCCCGGAGCGCCTCGACCCAGGCCTCGGCCCGCGGATCGAGCACGTTCTGCACCGGCACCAGTTGCCCGGGCGAGGCCCGCCGGCACGCCCGGCCCACCTCCAGCACGCTGCCGGAGACCTGGCCCAGCAGCACCGGCCCGCTCACCGCGGCCGCGAACCGGCCGGCACCGGCGCCCGCCAGCGACCCCGGCCCC
>NZ_SOGW01000094.1:0-14641 GCF_004403075.1 Cryobacterium sp. TMT2-10
CCAACTCGGCTTTGGTCTCGGTGAGTTCATCAGGATTCACGCCTGAAAATTAACAGATTCCAGCGACGATTAACAGCCGACACGCCCAACCTAACTAAGTACTACTGGGAGACTGCTGATTTATCCGACGCTTTAAGGCCCGCCTTTGTTGGTTTCGGCCGATGTGTTTAAGACTTGATTCATGCAGGGTCGTGATGATGGTCAGCGTCAGTTGTTGGATGTCGGTGCGTTCGCTGGGCACATGTTGCCGGCCGGGTCGGTGTTCGCGTTCCTCGCGGAGCACCGGCACGAGTTGTTCCCCGATGACGCGTTCGCGGACTTGTTTCCGTCGGGCCGGGGCCGCCCTTCGACTCCGGCGGACGTGATCGCGTCGGTGATGGTGCTGCAGACCCTGCACTCGTTATCAGATCGGGAAACAGCGGAAGCGGTCACGTTCGACCTGCGCTGGAAAGCGGCCTGCGGGTTCGGTCTGACGGAGACATCGTTCCATCCGACGGTGTTGACCTACTGGCGGCGCCGCCTCGCGGCAAGCACCCGTCCGCACCGTATTTTTGAGGCGGTGTCCGAGGTCATCGCCCAGTCCGGGGCGC
Organism: Cryobacterium sp. TMT2-10; assembly: GCF_004403075.1. Taxonomy (NCBI): domain Bacteria; kingdom Bacillati; phylum Actinomycetota; class Actinomycetes; order Micrococcales; family Microbacteriaceae; genus Cryobacterium; species Cryobacterium sp. TMT2-10. The sequence goes on from NZ_SOGW01000094.1 coordinate 591, forward strand.
TCTCGGGCCGGAAGCGGCGGGCGTTGGACTCCACGATCCTGGACGACGCGGTCGCCCGCCAGGACGCGGTGACGCAGCTGGTCGCGCAGATCCGCCGGGTCGGCCGCGAGGTCCCGGGAGCGGACATGATCGTCACGAGCCTGCCCGGCCACGACTACGCCAAGCCCGGCAAACCCGACATCGCGTGGGACGACAAGGCGGCCAGGGACGAGCTCGTTTCCCGGCTCGTGACCGACGCCCTGGCGTTGCTGACGGCGATCGATGCGGCGGCTTTGACGGAGCCGCAGCAGGAAACGGTCGCGTTGCTCGCCCTCGTCGCGGGTCAGGACGTTGAACCGGCCGAGGGGTCCGATGGCACCGATGGGCGGTGGCGGATCGCCCGGAAGGTCGCGCCGGACCGGGTGATCTCGACTGTTGACCCCGACACCCGCCACGCGCACAAGAGCCGGGAGAAGAAGCAAGACGGTTTCAAAGCCCACATCGCGATCGAGCCCGACACGGGTTTGGTGACCGCGGTCGTGTTGACGAAAGCGTCCGGGGCGGAGAACAGTGATGCGGCCCGCGGCGCCGCCCTGATCGCCGCGGACACCAGCATCGGGACAGACCCTGTCGATGTATTGGGCGATTCTGCCTATGGCAGCGGCGACCTCCTCGCCCAGGTCACTGCCGCCGGACATACCCCGATCATCAAGCCGATGCCGTTGAGTCGGGCAGTCCCGGGCGGGTTCACGATCGATGACTTCACCGTTGATGAGGCTGCGGGCACGATGACCTGCCCGGCAGGACTCACCCGGCTGATCAGCCCAAAACGACGAGTCACGTTCGGCAGTGCCTGCACCGGTTGCCCGCTCCGGGCCCAGTGCACCACGGCCACACGCGGTCGCAAGATGGAGTTGCATCCGCAGCAACAGATTCAACGCGAGCATCGGGCCCGCGCGCTTGACCCTGACTTTCAAGCCGTTTACCGACAGCACCGGCCGATGGTTGAACGCTCGATCGCATGGATGACTCGCGGGGCGAGACGGGTCCCTTACCGCGGCGTGGTCAAGAACCACGCCTGGTGGAACACCCGCGCCGCGGCCATCAATCTGAAGCGACTCCTGGGCCTCGGACTCACCAGCCAGAACGGGGTTTGGGCCCTTGGCTGAAGGCACCAGGCAGGGCAGGCACCCCAGCGCTCACACCGACCTCGAGAACATCGCTGGCCTGGCCAGACTCGCGACTCTGACTCGGCCCCGCGAGCAACCCAAACACGCCCACACGCGACTGAAAAAACGACCCACCTGACTCGCGAGAGCCACCGCACCCAGCTAAATCAGCAGGCTTCTAGGGGCCCCGGGGCGAACTGTTGCGGCTCCGCGAGGCCCGTCCGCAGGCGTTCAGCAGGCTGGGTGACCTAGTCTGGCCCTTTGTGTTCCGCGCCGACCGACAGGAATCGTCATGCACCCCACCCTCTTCGGGATCGACTTTCTCGACTCTGGATGGCTGATCGGCTGGTTCGGGTCGTTTGTGCTGCTCGGGGTCGCCGCAGTGGTGTTCATCGAGACCGGTTTCATCGTGCTCTCCTTCCTTCCCGGGGACTCCCTGCTCTTCACGGTCGGGCTGCTGACGGCGACGGGCGACGTGCCGTTCCCCATCTGGGTGACGTGCCTGGTCATCTTCGTGGCCGCGTTCTCCGGCGACCAGCTCGCCTATTACATCGGCCGAAAGGCGGGTCCGGCGGTCTTCAGCCGGGAGCAGAACCGGTTCTTCAACCCGCAGAACGTGGAGCGCACCAACGCCTTCTTCGCCAAGCACGGAGGCAAGTCCGTGATCATCGCGCGCTTCCTGCCCGTCTTCCGCGCCTTCGTCCCGGTTGCGGCGGGAGTCGGCAAGATGTCGTACCGCACCTTCGTGCTCTACAACCTGGCGGGATCGTTCCTCTGGGGCGTCGGCCTCACCCTGGTCGGCTTCGTCCTGGGGCAGATCGAGTTCGTCGCGAAGTACTCCGAGTTCTTCATCATCGCCATCGTGCTGATGTCGGGCATCCCGATCCTGACGGAACTCTACCGAGGCGTGCGCTCGTCGCGGCGGGCCCGCACCGCGAAAGTGTCGTGATCCGCCCCGAAGTGGGCGAAAATAGGTCCAGTGACACTTGAAACATCCGCATTGACCGAGATCATCACCGTCGTCGACCTTGCCGGGGTCATGGCGAACGCCATCCTCGGTGGAGTGGCCGCTCGAACCGCGCGGCTCGACCTGGTGGGTTTCGTGGTGCTGGCCATCATGTCGGGCCTCGGCGGCGGGATGATCCGGGACACCCTGCTGCAGCAGGGCACGCCCATCGGGCTGACCAATCCCGCCTACCTCATGTTCGCGGTGATCGGCGGGGTGATCGCGTTCTTCGTGACCTTCAACGGCCGCTGGTCTCGCCAGGCCCTGATCTTCGTGGACGTCCTCGCCGTCGGCTGCTGGTCGGCGGTCGGCGCGCAGAAGGCACTCGACGGCGGCCTGGGCTGGATGCCCGCCATCCTGCTCGGAGTTATCACGGCCGTCGGCGGGGGCATGGTGCGCGACATCATGCTGCTCCGGGTCCCCACGATCTTCGGCGGGAACACCCGCTACGCGACCAGCGCCGTGCTCGCCAGCACCGAGATGGTGGTGCTGAGCAAGCTCGGGTACGGGGCGGTGGGCACCGGGGTGGCGATCCTGAGCGCGGCGGCCCTGTCGCTGCTCGCCCGACGTTACGGCTGGGTGCTGCCGACGAGTTACACCCTCCGGATCCCGCGGCCGAGCCTGAATCCGCGAGTCTGGCAGGCCAGGCGAGCCCACGCCCGCAGAACAAGAGCGCCCCGCAGTCGGCAGCCCGGCCCCCGGCGGGTCAGGACCGGATGAGATCCCACGGCCTGCCCACGCCCAACACACCCTCGAGAGGACAGCAACAATGAGCCTGATCCGGCTGAACGATGTCAACGTGCGGTTCGAAAACGCGCAGATCCTGCGGGAGGCGTTCTTCCGCCTCGAACCGGGAGACCGGGTCGGAATGATCGGCAAGAACGGGTCGGGAAAAACAACGATCCTCAAACTGATCCTCGGTCAGGTGACCCCGGATGCCGGGACCGTCGCCCTGGAACCGGGCACCAGGGTGGGGTACTTCTCGCAGTTCTCCGAGCTGAACGGTGAGGCCACGATCACCGAGGTGCTCAACGGCCTGTTCGCACCGATCACGGCCATCGAATCCGAGCTGGCGTCGATCGATGCTGCCATTGCGGCGGACTCTTCGGCAAGCGCCGAACTCGACCGCCTGATCCACCGCCAGGCCGAACTGTTCGAAGAGATGGACCGACTCGACGGCTGGGACTACGCACGAAGCATCGACACGGCACTCACCACTCTGGGCTTCAACCAGGCGCACCGCGTCTGCGCGATCGATGAACTGTCCGGTGGCTGGCGCAACCGGGCCGCGCTGGCGAAGATCGTGCTGGAACGCCCGGACGTGCTGCTTCTGGACGAGCCCACCAACTACCTGGATGTGGCCGGTGTCGAATGGCTAGAGGCCTGGTTCCGGGACTTCCGCGGCGCCGCGATCATCGTCTCGCACGACCGGCGCTTCCTGGACGCCGTCGTCACCCGGATCATCGAGGTCGAGAATTTCCACCTGCACGAGTACCCGGGCAACTTCGGCGAATACGTGGTGCAGAAACAGTTCCGCCTGAAGACACTCGAGCAGCAGTTCGTGCACGAGTCCGAGCTGCTCGCATTCGAGGCGGAGGGCATCTCCGACCGGCGCGAGGCGGCGAAGGCGGCCAGCCGGGACCTGGGGAACCAGCTCGCCAAGATCAAGAAGGCCCGCACCCCGCGGCCCGTCGACCAGATCATCACCGAGATCTACGGCGGCCTGCACGTCAAGGATGCGCTCTGCCGGGTCGAGGGGCTGAGCAAGTCCTACGGTGAGAAGGTTCTGTTCGCGGAGCTCAGCTTCGAGATCAGGCGCAGGGACCGGATCGTGGTTCTCGGCTCCAACGGCAGCGGCAAGACCACGCTCCTCCGGGTCCTGACCGGGGAGGAACGGGCCGACTCCGGCGAGGTGGCCTGGGCCGGCGGCGCCGCCGTGGTCTCCTACAACCAGGTGCTCGCGGAACTCGACGACACGGACACGGTCACCCACGCCGTGAACGCGATGCCGGGCAGCCTCGCCCTCACGGCGACGCGCAAGTCGGTGAACAGGTTCCTCGCGATGTTCCAGTTTTCCGAGGCCGACCTCAAGCAGAGGATCGGCAATCTGTCCGGCGGACAACGGGCCCGCGTGGCCATGGCGCAGTGCCTGCTGTCCGGTGCCTCGGTGCTGCTGCTGGACGAACCCACCAACCACCTCGACCTGTCAAGCACGCAGGTGATGGAGCGGGCCCTGCTCCATTTCCCCGGGGCCGTCGTGGTGGTCAGCCACGACCGTTTCTTCACCGAGAAGATCGCCAACCGGCATCTGGTCTTCGGCGCGGAGGCGGCGCAACCCGGCGAAATCGACGTGCGCGTGGCCTAGCGCGAGCCCGCCCAGCCCAGTGGCGCCTAACCAATTCGACGGAGATTCTGCCCGAAAATACGTTTTCGGCCTGTTTTGGGCCCGATTCGGGCAAAATCTCCGTCGAATTCGTTCGGGCACGCATCGACCACCGCCGTGCGGACTCGTCCGGCTAGCTGTTGCCGCGCTCCCAGAAACTCGGACCGACGGGTTCCGTGAAGTCGCTCCGGGCGATGCTGTCGGGCTGGTCGTGGCCGGGCGAGTCGGAACTCGGCGCGGGATTCAGCGGGTCGTGACGGACCCTCCGAGCGAGGCGATGGCGCGGAGGAGGCGTGGGCCGGCGGCGAACCAGGCGACGAGCATCAGGGCCAGCGACGCGGCGAAGATCCAGAAGCCGGTCCAGCCGTCGTCGCTCTGCGCCGCGTACATGTGGTTCAGGTTGCGGAGCGCGCCGGTGGCGAAGACCAGGGTGACGTGGATCACGATAAAGAACAGGAAGAAGACCATGACGCCGACGTGGGCGACCCGGGTCGGGCCGAGCGGGACCAGCTTGCTGAGCCGGCGTGAGGTCCAGATCGGCGACAGACGGATGCCCGTGGCCAGGGCCAGCGGAGCCGCCACGAACACGATGAAGAAGTAGCTCAGGGTCTGGAGGGCGTTGTACTTCACCCAGCCGTCGCCGACCGGCCAGTTCAGGGAGGCGTACTGGATGGCTGCCGAGACGGCGTTGGGGATGATGCCCCAGCTGACCGGAACAATGCGAACCCACTGGCCGGTGGCGAAGAGCAGCACGTAGAAGGCGAGGCCGTTCAGCACCCAGAGGGCGTCGACCGTGAGGTGCACCCAGACGTTGATCCCCATCCGGGTGGGGGCTCCCGCGGTGCGGAGGAGGCCCGTGTTCCGCCGGGTCCAGAACATGGCCGGACGTCCCTGGCTGCGAATCTGCCAGCCCGAACGAACGATGAAGAGGATGAAGAAGGCGTTCAGTCCGTGCTGCCAGGCGAGCCAGGCCGGAAAGCCGACGGGTGCCCAGGTGGGTAACGCCGAGGCCCCCGGGAACTCGGCCAGGAAAGACTGCATCTCCGGCAGGGTACGAAGCCCCTTGGCGGCGAGCACCACCCCGGCCAGCAGCGCGATCGCCACGGGGATTGCCCAGGCCAGCTTGAACCAGACGCCACGGCCGGAGCCGATCTGACCGGCGCTGTCCGGTGTCACCGGCCGCCCTGTCGCACGATCGAGCAGTTCGGCATGGGGTTCTATCTTTCTGATGAAGAGCGGATGACGGGAATCGAACCCGCGCTATCAGCTTGGGAAGCTGAAGTTCTACCATTGAACTACATCCGCACGTCCGATCAGCGGGCGAGCCCGGATCGGAACGGTGCCAGCATATCAAGTCCGCGCCGTTAGGCTGGACCCGTGCTGCTCTCGGATCGCGATATCAAGGTTGAAATCAACGCGGGACGAATCAGTCTGGAGCCCTATCAGGCCGACATGATCCAACCGTCGAGCATCGATGTGCGTCTGGACGGCTTCTTCCGCCTCTTCGACAACCACAAGTACCCCTACATCGACCCGGCCGAGGACCAGCCGGATCTGACCCGGCTGATCGAGACCGCCGCCGACGAGCCCTTCATCCTGCACCCGGGCGAGTTCGTGCTCGGAGCGACGTATGAGAAGGTCACCCTTCCCGACGATGTGGCCGCCCGGTTGGAAGGAAAGAGCTCGCTGGGGCGGCTCGGGCTTCTGACGCACTCCACGGCCGGCTTCATCGATCCCGGTTTCACCGGCCACGTGACGCTCGAACTGAGTAACGTGGCGACTCTGCCGATCAAGCTCTGGCCCGGCATGAAAATCGGGCAGCTGTGCTTCTTCCGCCTGAGTTCGCCAGCCGAGCGCCCCTACGGATCCAGTGAGTACAGCTCGCGGTACCAGGGTCAGCGCGGGCCGACCGCCTCGCGGTCATTCCTGAACTTCCACCGCACGGATGTCCGGCCGTCGACCGGCCCGGCTACCGATGCGGACCTCGCCCGGGGCGAGTAGCTCCGACTCCCGGAGGCACCGGTTCATACGGATGCAACATACGCCCGGTAAAATCGGGGAATGACCACATCCGTGCCCAGTTTCACCGAGGCGCTCGTCGCCCCGGGACCGACGCCCGAGTACCCCGGACGGATGCGCCGGTTCGGCCAGCTCGTCGGAGCCTGGGCGGCGAAGGGGTCGCGCCTGAACGAGGTCAGCGGCGAATGGACCGAACGCGAATTCACCTGGATCGTCGAGTTCGTGCTGGACGGGCGCGCGGTGCAGGACGTGGAACTCGTCGTGAGCGGCTCGCATCCGACCGGCTTCAAAACCGTCTCGACGGCCCTACGGGTGTACGACCCGGATGCCGGGGCCTGGCGGGTCAGCTACTTCGCGCCGGCCGAAGGGGAATACTGCCACCTCGTGGCCACCCCGCACCGCAACGGTCTGCGCCAGGACGGCACCGGCACCGACGGTCGGCCGATCCGCTGGAACTTCGTCTCGATCACGGCCGACGCCTACGCCTGGGAGGGCTGGGTGTCCAACGACGAGGGCACGACCTGGCTGCTGGTGGAGCACAACGAGGCCACGCGCATCCGTTAGCCGATCTGGTCCTGCATGGCCTTCACCGGCAGCAGCAGCAGCAGCCCGGCGAGCAGCACCAGCATGATGCCGAGGATGCCCCAGTAGGTGGCCCCGAAGATCGTCACCATCAGGGCAAACATGGTCGGTGCGAGAAAGCTCACGGCACGGCCCGTCGTCGCGTACAGGCCGAACACCTCCCCTTCGCGGCCGGCCGGGATCAGCCGGGCCAGGAAGGTTCGGCTGGCCGACTGGGCCGGTCCGACGAAGAATGTGAGGGCCAGGCCCGCCGTCCAGAACACGATCTGACCGCCGTCGTGCAGCAGGAATACGAGGCTGCCGCAGACGATCAGGCCGATCAACGCGGTGACGATGATCGGTTTCGCGCCCAGCCGGTCGTCCAGCGACCCGGAGATGATGGTGGCGATACCGGCCACGACGTTGGCGGCGATCGCGAAGATGATCACCTCGCCGGGCGAGAACCCGAACACGGATGCCGCGAGCACGCCGCCGAATGTGAACACCCCGGCCAGTCCGTCCCTGAAGATCGCGCTCGCCGCGAGGAAGTAGACCGTATGGCGACTGGTCCTCCACAGGCGCGCGATGTCCTGACCGAGCACGACGTATGACCGGAGGAAACTCACGCGCTGCCGGCGCGTGGCGGCGGAGGAGCGGTATTCGGGCACCGACAGCAGCACCGGCAGGGCGAACAGGCCGAACCAGGCGGCCGCGATGAGCATCGCGACGCGCACCGACAGCCCGTTGTCGCCGGTCACGCCGAACAGGCCCACCTCCGGGCTGATGAAGCCGAAATACACGATGAGCAGGAGGACGATGCCGCCGAGGTACCCCATGCCCCAGCCGAAGCCGCTGACCTTGCCGATGGTGCGGGCAGTGGAGACCTGGGCGAGCATGGCATTGTAGTTGACGCTGGCGAACTCGAAGAAGACGTTTCCGGCCGCCACCAGGAACAAACCGAGCAGCAGGAAGTCCGGAGACGCCTGCACGAAGAACATCGCCGCGGTGAGGGCCACGACGATGAATGTGTTGATGCCCAGCCACAACTTGCGCCGCCCGGCCGTGTCCGACCGCTGGCCGGTGACCGGGGCGAGCACGGCCACCAGGATGCCGGCGATCGCCAGGGCCCAGCCGAGCTGGGCGGAGATGACGTCCTTGTCGCCGAACGCGGTGCCCGTGATGTACACGGTAAAGACGAAGGTCGTGACGACCGCGTTGAACGCGGCGGATCCCCAGTCCCAGAAGGCCCAGGCGAAGACGCGCCCTCTGCTGATCGCGCCTGGCAGTACCTGGGCGTCCGTGCCGCCTTGCTCCGTAATCCCGGTCATGCGCTGAGGCTAGTGGATCGCGGTAACCGACACGCAGCGTCGTGTGGTGAATCTTATAGTTGAGTCACTCACGCTCAACTCTCAGCTGCCCGGCTTGACTCCGATTTGAGACACTGGCACACTTGAGCCTGCACCACTCAACTCTGAGAAATCAGGGTGACCACAATACTCTGAAGGAGAACGCACACATGGCCCGTGCAGTAGGCATCGACCTCGGAACCACCAACTCTGTGGTGGCCGTCCTCGAGGGTGGAGAACCCACCGTCATCGCGAACGCCGAAGGCTTCCGGACCACGCCGTCCGTCGTCGCCTTCACCAAGGACGGCGAGGTGCTGGTCGGCGAGACCGCCAAGCGCCAGGCCGTCACCAACGTCGACCGCACCATCTCGTCGGTCAAGCGCCACATGGGCACCGACTGGAACGTCGCCATCGACGACAAGAAGTTCACCCCGCAGGAGGTCTCGGCCCGCATTCTGGCCAAGCTCAAGCGGGACGCCGAGGCGTACCTGGGCGACAAAGTGACGGATGCCGTCATCACCGTTCCGGCGTACTTCAACGACGCCGAGCGCCAGGCCACCAAGGAAGCCGGCGAGATTTCCGGCCTCAACGTGCTCCGCATCATCAACGAGCCCACCGCGGCCGCTCTGGCCTACGGCCTGGACCGGGGCAAGGAAGACGAGCTCATCCTGGTCTTCGACCTCGGCGGCGGAACGTTCGACGTCTCCCTCCTCGAGGTGGGCAAGGACGACGACTTCTCCACCATCCAGGTGCGTTCCACCGCGGGGGACAACCGCCTCGGCGGCGACGACTGGGACCAGCGCATCGTGGATCACCTGATCAAGAAGTTCAAGGAAACCACCGGCGTCGACGTCTCCAAGGACAAGATCGCCAAGCAGCGTCTCAAGGAAGCCGCCGAGCAGGCCAAGAAGGAACTCTCGAGCAGCATGTCGGCGAGCATCCAGCTGCCCTACCTGTCGCTGACCGAGAACGGCCCGGCGAACCTCGACGAGACGCTCACCCGCGCCCAGTTCGAGAAGATGACCGAAGACCTGCTCGACCGCACGAAGAAGCCGTTCCAGGACGTCATCCGTGAAGCCGGCGTCAAGGTGGAAGACATCGCCCACGTCGTTCTCGTCGGCGGCTCCACCCGCATGCCCGCCGTGTACGAGCTCGTCAAGGCCGAGACCGGTGGCAAGGACCCGAACAAGGGCGTCAACCCGGACGAGGTCGTCGCCGTCGGCGCCGCGCTGCAGGCCGGCGTGCTGAAGGGCGAGCGCAAGGACGTTCTGCTCATCGACGTCACCCCGCTGAGCCTCGGCATCGAGACCAAGGGCGGCATCATGACCCGCCTGATCGAGCGCAACACGGCCATCCCGACCAAGCGCAGCGAGACCTTCACCACGGCCGACGACAACCAGCCGTCCGTCGCGATCCAGGTCTTCCAGGGTGAGCGCGAATTCACCCGCGACAACAAGAACCTCGGCACGTTCGAGCTGACCGGCATCGCGCCCGCCCCGCGCGGCATCCCGCAGGTGGAGGTCACCTTCGACCTCGACGCCAACGGCATCGTGCACGTGTCCGCCAAGGACAAGGGCACCGGCAAGGAGCAGTCGATGACCATCACGGGCGGTTCCTCGCTCGCGAAGGAAGACATCGAGCGCATGGTGCGCGAGGGCGAAGAGCACGCCGCCGAGGACAAGCGCCGCCGCGAGGCAGCCGAGACTCGCAACACGGCCGAGCAGCTCGCCTACTCGATCGAGAAGCTGATCAAGGAGAACGACGAGAAGCTGCCCGAGGACGTCAAGTCCGAGGTGCAGGCCGACGTTGACGCCCTCAAGTCCGCGCTCGCCGGAGACGACGACGCGGCCGTGAAGACCGCCTTCGACAAGCTCAACGAGAGCCAGGGCAAGCTCGGCGAGGCCATCTACAAGTCCAGCCAGGCGGATGCCGCGCCCGGCGCCCCGTCCGACTCCGAGCCCACCGCTGAAGCGGGCAACCCCGACGAAGACGTTGTCGACGCCGAGGTTGTCGACGACGAGGACGAAGCGAAGAAGTAATGGCAGACGACACGAAGCGTCCAGAGGACGAGCCGTTTGAAGAGGGGGCACCCGTCGAGGGTGCCCCCGGGGCGGGCGGCGCGGAGCAGTCCGCGTCGGAGCCTTCCGAATCGGCGGACGCGGAGTTCTCGGCCGAGGGCATCGAAGAGGACGAGCTGACGGTGCAGGACATTCTGGACGCCGCCAACCGCGAAGTCGCCGAGCCCACGAGCGAGCACCTCGCCGACCTCAAGCGCGTCACGGCCGAGTACGCCAACTACCGGCGCCGCACCGAGGCGAACCGCGAGGTCGAGCGCGAGCGCGTCACCGTGGACGTCGTCAAGGGTCTGATCCCTGTGCTCGACGACCTCGATCGTGCTGAAAAGCACGGCGACCTCACCGAGGACTCGGCGTTCAGCACCATCGCGGCCAAGCTGCGGACGAGCGTCGAGCGACTGGGCGTTAAGCCGTTCGGCGCCGTCGGCGAGCCGTTCGATCCGACCATTCACGAGGCGATCTTCCAGCTGCCCACAGCGGATGTCGACACGGAAACCGTCGGGGACGTGATCGAGACCGGTTACTTCCTCGGCTCATCTCTCCTGCGCGTGGCCAAGGTCGTCGTTCAGGTACCGAGCGATGGCTAGCCAGGACTGGTTCGATAAGGACTTCTACAAGGTCCTGGGCGTCTCGAAGGACGTGACCCCGGCTGAGCTGAAGAAGGCGTATCGCAAACTCGCCCGCAAGTACCACCCGGACTCCAACCCGGGCAATCCTGCGGCCGAGGCGAAGTTCAAGGAGATCAGCGAGGCACACTCGGTGATCGGTGACCCTGCGCAACGCAAGGAATACGACGCCGTGCGCGCGATGGGCGGTGGAGCTCGCTTCACCGCCCCGCGCCCCGGCGGAGGCCAGGCCGGAGGCTTCGACGACGTCTTCGGCGGCATGTTCGGCGGCGGAGCGCGTCAGCAACAGCCCGGCTACTCCTACGAGCAGGGCGGGTTCGATGACCTGCTCGGCGGCATGTTCGGCCGCGGCCAGGGCGGCGGATTCGGCACCTCCAGCGGCGGTTTCCGCGGCTACGGCGGACCGACCCGGGGCCGGGACGTGGTCGCGTCGACCACGGTCGACTTCATCACGGCCACCCATGGTGACCAGATCACCCTGCAGACGCAGGATGGCCGGGCCATCAAGGTCAAGATTCCGGCCGGAGTGGCCGACGGGCAGAAGATCAAGCTGCGCGGCCAGGGGCAGCACAGCCCCGACGGCGGCGAGGCCGGCGACATCGTGCTCACCGTCAACGTGCGCAAACATCCGGTCTTCGAGCGGGATGGGCTGAACCTGCGAGTCGCGGTTCCGGTCACGTTCGTGGAGGCGGCTCTCGGCGCCACGATCGAGGTGCCGACCCTCGGCGGCGCGCCGGTCAAACTGCGCATCGCCGCCGGCACGCCGAGCGGCCGCGTGCTCCGGGTCAAGGGGCGCGGTGTCGTGACGCCCAAGGGCACCGGGGACCTCCTGGCCGAGGTGCAGGTCGCCGTTCCGTCACACCTGTCGAAGGACGCCGAGGAGAAACTCATGGCCTTCGCCGAGGCGGTGCCCAAAGAGAACCCGCGCGACGATCTTCTGGCGAAGGCGAGAGACTGACGGTGGATGAGAACACCCGGGTCTTCGTAATCTCGATGGCCGCCGAGCTTGCGGGTATGCACCCGCAAACCCTGCGCCAATACGATCGCCTGGGGCTGGTGAGTCCCGACCGCACACCCGGTCGGTCTCGCCGGTACTCGATGCGGGATGTGGCGAAGCTGCGTGAGATCGCGGAACTGGGCGCCGAAGGCGTGAGCCTTGAAGGCATCCGTCGCATCCTGGGGCTGGAAGACCACGTGCGCACCCTCGAATCCCGACTTCGGGAACTCGAATCGGCCCTGGCCGATGAACTGCTCAACCGTCCGGGCCGCCGCGTCTTCGCGGCCGGCTCGGCCGGTGAGGTCATCTCGATGCGTGCCGGCACCCGGACGCGGCGGTCGAATCAGATCGTCATCTGGCGCCCGCTCGATCACGGCGCCCTTCCACTCAAACGCCGGGAATAGGGCCCCGCGCCGGGCTAGCCTGAGGGAATGTCTGATTTTTCCTTCGACCGTCTGCGGCGCTACCCCGATGTGGAGGCCGATAACCTCTTCGCCGTGGATGCGAGCGACCGGCTGATCCTTGATCAGGCGGCCGATGCGCTGGGACCGGCAGAGGCCGGCGAGGTCGTCGTGCTCGAGGACAAATACGGGGCGCTCACCCTCGGCGCGGCGGCGCTGGCGGCTGCCCGCGACATCCGGGTGCACCAGGACGCACTCTCCGGGGAACTGGCCCTCGCCCGCAATGCGGCCGAGGCCGGTCTCTCCGACCGGTACCGCTCACTCGAGCTCGGCGAGGACCTGCTGGTGAATGCACGCGTGGTGCTGATGCAGTTGCCACGCAGCCTCGCCGCCCTCGATGAGCTTGCCGCCGCCATCGCTCGGTTCGCGGCACCGGACGTCGTCGTGATCGCCGGCGGGCGCATCAAGCACATGACCACGGCCATGAACGAGGTGCTTAGCCGGCATTTCGGTTCAGTCTCCGTCTCCCCGGCCCGGCAGAAATCCCGGGTGCTGACGGCATCCGTCCCCCTCCTGGCCGCAACGGATGGAGCCGTCTGGCCCCAATTCGTGGTTCATGCCGATTTAGGTCTGACGGTCAGTGCGCATGGGGCCGCTTTCGCCGGGACCACGATCGACATCGGTACGCGCTACCTGCTCGAGTTCTTGGACCGGATGAAGCCGGATGCTCAGGCGGCCATCGACCTCGGCTGCGGCACTGGCGTGATCGCGGCCGCCCTCGCCCGGCGTCGGCCGCGGTTGTGCGTGATCGCCACTGACCAGTCGGCCGCGGCCGTGGCCTCCGCCCGGGCGACCATGGCGGCCAATGAATTGCTGGATCAGGTCACCGTCGTGAGAGATGATGCGTTGAGCAGCCAGCCGGATGCGTCGGCGGAGCTGATCGTGCTGAACCCGCCGTTCCACATCGGTTCGTCGGTGCACGCCGGCATCGCGCTCAAGCTCTTCGACGATGCGGGGCGGGTGCTCCGACCGGATGGTGAGCTGTGGACGGTGTGGAACACCCACCTGGGCTACCGTCCAGCGCTGACTCGACTGGTCGGGACCACCCACCAGGTGGGTCGGAACTCCAAGTTCACCGTCACCGTATCGACGAGGCGATGACCGGGCGCGGGCCGCTCCGGCCGGGATCGATCAAGGCCGCTTGAGGCCATCGAAACCCGACACGCCCGGGATGCTGGAGCAAGTTGCGCGTCCCCGGTATTCACCGTAATGTCATTCAAGTCACCCCACAGGTTCGGAAAGCCGCAGAGCTTCCCGCCCTCAAGTGGGACGAAGGTTTTAGTTTCTTCTCATTCGCCTTTCCCGTTCAGGGAGCGACTGAGTAGAAACCAAGATGGTAACTCCCTCCGGCTGATGGTCGAGTTGGGTTTAGTGGTTGTTTGAGTTTGCTTTGGCGAACTGGAGATGAGCTGCTGGCCTCGATTTGACA
>NZ_SOGW01000095.1:0-14981 GCF_004403075.1 Cryobacterium sp. TMT2-10
AACACCCTCCGCCTTCGATTAACAGCGTCCACGCCGGGCCAGTCCGATCTGACTAGACGTGTACCGCTACCGACAATCGATTAGGACTCACTCATCTAGCGGGAGTCTGGTGCGAACCGCGCAATCCACCCGGCAACCGGTCGCTGCTGCTCACCCTGTTGGGCGGAAAGCACGATCATGATCACCGTGAGAGCGGGCGTCACCCACTGCAGCACCCGCTGCTGCCGCTGGGCCGACTCAAGCTCCGCAGACACGCCCGGACCGGCCTCGGTGGTTCCGGCGGTCGCCTCTCCCGAATGCTCACTCATCTTCTTGCCGAGAATGCCGGAGTACAGCGCTGTGCCCGCGGCCACACCAGCGATGGCAAGTTCCAGGACCGTGTTCCTGCGACTATCCGACTGGCCGGCCAGACGTGCCTTGTTGCCGAGAATCAGGCCCGCGCCGCCCGCGGCGTATGCGGCAAGCGCAGCCACCTGCACCGGCGCCCACCTCTTCCACCCCTGGCTGGCCAGGGCCACGCGTTCCCGAGGATCCCTGGCGGTCGAAGCGCTCCCGTTGAGCCCGACGGCGCCCATCAAGGCGCCCCCTGACCACAGCGCCAATCCCACATCATGCAGACTTCGAACAACGGTATTGCGTCCAGTCACGGAGTACTCCTCATCGGTGCGATTCGCCTTCCCGTACGGGCATGTACAGGGATAGGTACTACCTATGACGCTTGCCGACGCCGATCTCTCATGCCCCGACGCGGGCTGCCACTGACTGTCTCAGGTTCCTCCCAGCCTTGGTCGAAGTAGACGGAGCAGGAAGTGCTTGCTCGCGCGCGGAGGCTGGACAGGCTGCCGGGTTTGCAATCCGGCGACTGGGCGTGTTGCCAGGGGGTCGCAGATCGGTTTGCCTGGGCGATTTTGCCTCTTGAGAAGGCTCCGCTCGGTGTGTATTCTCGTTTCTCAAATCTTCGAATAGGTCTCTATGTTTAAATATGACAATTCCTCACGTCCCGGCGGTGACGTGAATGTCACCGCGTTGACTCCCACCGCCTGGCAAGTTCAGGATCGTCGAAGAACGGGCGGTGACGGACCGGTTCTGCTGGGTTTTATCCAGCAATTCAGTGACGTTTTTGAGGTCATGAATGTGACGCGGCCGTTGGAGAGAACGTACGTGTCGTCCCTGGCCGGCGCAGTGGCGAGCATCACGGGCGGGACGGTCACCCAGTGAGCTCACCGGTCCAGGCCACCTTATCCGACAAATCGGAATCCGCCGCCGAACCGGCCCAACCCCTTCTGCACGCGGCCCAGTCGGCCGCCACGACGACGCGATTGGGTCGGGGGCCGACGGATACGTTCGGTTTCTACCTGCGCAAGATCGGCATGGTCGCGCTTCTGGCTGCGGAGGAGGAGGTCGACCTGGCCCGGCGGATGGAGGTGGGCCTGTTCGCGGCTGAGAGACTCGCCCGGGGTGTCGCCGATCCGGACGCGGACCGGGACCTGACCTGGCTCGCCCGGGACGGCGATCGGGCGAAGAAACGGTTCATCGAAGCAAACCTGCGCCTGGTGGTCAGCGTCGCCAAACAGTACTCCGGCCGCGGGATTCCGATCATGGATCTCGTTCAGGACGGTAACCTCGGGCTGCTGCGCGCGGTGGAGAAATTCGATTTCATGACGGGGTACAAATTCTCCACCTACGGAATCTGGTGGATCCGGCAGTCCATCCACCGGGGCATGGTCGGCGCCGCACGAACCATACGCCTCCCGGTGCACACCGTTGAGAAACTCAACAAGATCAAGCGCATCGGCCGCGATCTCACCGGCACTCTCCACCGCGAACCCACTCTGGCGGAGCTGGCCGAGGCGTGCCGGACGCCGATCGCCGAGGTGCGGGCTCTGCTCGACTATGACCTTGAACCTATCTCGTTCCAGGCCCCGCTCGGAGAGGGTCTGGCCGACATATCCGAACTGATCATGGACGACGACCTGCCCCAGCCGGAGGAATACGCGGCACTTGCCCTGCGCCGGTCGGACATCACGTTCCATCTCGATGCACTGCCCACACGGGAGCGCACGATTCTGGAAGCCCGGTTCGGGTTCAATGGCGACCAGCCTCGCACGCTCGACCAGATCGCCGCCCGTGAGGGTGTGACTCGGGAACGAATCCGCCAGATCGAGAAACGGGCCCTTGCGATGATGCGCGTGCCGGCCCTGGAGCTCTACCTCAGGGAGTGAGGAAGCCTGCCGCCGCAATAGGCTGGTAAGTGATCCGCCTCGCGTTGCGGGAGTCGCGGGCACTTTGCTGTTCCGGCATCCAGGAGAAACCCATGACCGAATCCGCCCCCGTTGATCCCACGTCCACCGAAGCCTGGAGTCAACTCGCCGCCATCGCCGACGGCTTTTCCCCGGATCTCCGCGGTTGGTTCGACACCGACCCAGGACGAGCCGGTCGATACACCTTTCAAGCAGCCGACCTCACCATCGACCTGTCGAAGAATCTCCTGACCGACGAGATCTTGACGCACCTAGTGCAGCTCGCGAAGGAGATCGACGTCTCCGGTCGATTCCAGGCCATGATCGCCGGCGAACACATCAACGTGACCGAAGACCGCGCGGTTCTCCACACTGCGCTGCGCCGCCCGAAGGACGGCGCAGACCTCGTGCCGCCGAAGGGCTTCGTGGTAGATGGTGAGGACGTCGACGCCGAGGTGCACGCCACCCTCGACAAGGTTTACGCATTTGCAGAAAAGGTTCGGTCCGGTGCCTGGACCGGTATCACCGGCAAACGCATCACGACGGTCGTCAACATCGGGATCGGCGGTTCCGACCTCGGCCCCGTGATGGTCTACGAAGCGCTGAAGCCGTATGTGCAAGCAGGCCTCGAGTGCCTTTTCGTCTCGAACATCGACCCGACCGACGTCTACGAGAAGACGGCGGACCTCGACCCTGAGACCACCCTCTTCATCGTGGCGTCAAAGACGTTCGGCACCCTCGAGACGCTCACGAACGCCCGTCTGGCCCGAGAGTGGCTCTGGAAGCAGCTCCTCAGCTCAGGTGCCATCGTCGATACGGACACCGCCCGCGTCGAGGCCGTCGCCAAGCACTTCGTCGCCGTTTCGACCGCTCTCGACAAGGTCGCGGCATTCGGCATCGATCCCGAGAACGTCTTCGGATTCTGGGACTGGGTCGGCGGTCGTTTCTCGGTCGACTCTGCCATCGGCACTTCCGTGGTCGTCGCCATCGGCCCTGACAATTGGCGCGAATTCCTTTCCGGCTTCCACGTCCTCGACGAGCACATGCGAACAGCGCCCCTCGAGCAGAACGTTCCCGTCCTGATGGGACTGCTCAACGTCTGGTACTCCAACTTCCTCAAGGCCCAGAGCCACGCTGTGCTCCCCTACGCACAGAATCTCCACCGATTCCCGGCCTACCTGCAACAGCTCACGATGGAATCGAACGGGAAGAGCGTCCGGTGGGATGGGTCACCTGTCACGACCGATACCGGCGAGATCTTCTGGGGCGAACCGGGTACGAATGGTCAGCACGCTTTCTACCAGCTCCTCCACCAGGGCACGCGCCTGGTCCCCGCGGACTTCATCGCCGTCGCGAACCCTGCCCACGCGCTCAAGGACGAGACCGGCGACGGTAGCGCCGTTGAGCCCGGCCAGGACGTCCACGCACTGTTCATGGCGAACTTCTTCGCCCAGACCAAGGCGCTCGCATTCGGTAGAACGGCCGCAGAGGTGCGCGCCTCAGGTGCCGACGAGTCGGTCGTGTCGGCCCGCGAGTTCAGCGGAAACCGGCCGACCACGTCGATCCTTGCGCCGGCCCTCACCCCGAGCGTCGTCGGCCAGCTCATCGCCCTGTACGAGCACATTGTCTTCACCGAAGGCACGATCTGGGGCATCGACTCATTCGACCAATGGGGGGTCGAGCTTGGAAAGCAGCTTGCGCAACAGATCGCTCCTGCAGTTGAAGGGAATGTGGACGCTCTCGAATCCCAGGACTCGTCCACGAAGGCCCTGATCGTGAAGTACCTCGAGTTGCGAGACTGACGTCAGGAAGGCCGGGTCATGTCGCCCGCAGCCGCGGCGACACCCGTCGAGCGGTAGCGCAGGAGAACTGCGCCCTTCTCCGAAGCGGCCTCTGCAGCGAGCAGTTCCAGCGACACGGGCGGTCCGTCGGCGCTGAACAGGCCATCGCCGATCCGGCCCGAACGAATTCGACGGAGATTCTGCCGAAATCGGTCCAGAACCGTTCGAAACCGTGGTTTTAGGCCACAATCTCCGTCGAATTGGTTCGAGACCGGGCCCGAGGCGAGAACGGGCCCGAGGCGAGACCGGGCCCGAGGCGAGACCGAGACTGAGCCCGGCGCCTGGGCCGCAGTCACTTGGGCCTCGGTCACTCTAGGCCTCAGGCGCTCAGGCGCTCAGGCGCTCAGGCCTCGGTCACGGTCCCGCGGTCGACGCTCCAGTGCCGGTCCGTGTGAACGGTGGCCAGCATCCGTCGGTCGTGGGTGACCAGCAGGAGTGTGCCCTCATAGGCCTCCAGCGCCTGCTCGAGTTGTTCGATCGCGGCCAGGTCGAGGTGGTTCGTGGGCTCGTCGAGCACCAGCAGGTTGACGCCGCGCGCCTGCAGCAGGGCCAGGCCGGCTCGGGTGCGCTCGCCGGGGGAGAGATCGTCGGCCGCACGGTTGACGTGGTCGGCCTTGAGGCCGAACTTCGCGAGCAGCGTGCGCACCTCGGCCGTGGCCAGGTCGGGCACGAGGCCCTCGAACGCTGACGCGAGGGGCGCGTCACCGGACAGGAGCGCCCTGGCCTGATCGATCTCGCCGATGGCGACGCGGGAACCCAGGCTCGCGGTGCCGGCATCCGGGGCCTGCCGCCCGAGGAGCGCGCGCAGCAGGGTGGTCTTGCCGGCGCCGTTGGGGCCGGTGATGCCGATGCGCTCGCCGGCGTTGATCTGCAGTGAGACCGGCCCGAGGGTGAAGTCCCCCTGGTGGAGCACGGCGTTGCTCAGCGTGGAGACCACGGTGCTCGAGCGGGGAGCGCTGCCGATCGTGAACTCGAGCTGCCACTCCTTGCGCGGCTCGTCGACCTCCTCCAGGCGCGCGATGCGGCTCTCCATCTGGCGCACCTTCTGCGCCTGCTTCTCGCTGGACTCGGAGGATGCCTTGCGCCGGAGCTTGTCGTTGTCCGGGGCCTTCTTCATGGCGTTCCGAACGCCCTGGCTCGACCATTCACGCTGGGTGCGGGCCCGACCGACCAGGTCAGCCTTCTTCTCCGCGAACTCGTCGTAGTGCTCCCGCTTGTGGCGGCGGTCCGTGTCGCGCTCCTCGAGGTAGGAGTCGTAGCCGCCGCCGAAGACCCGGTTCGCGCCCTGGGCGAGGTCGAGTTCGAGCACCCGGGTGACGCAGCGGGCCAGGAACTCGCGGTCGTGGCTGACGAGCACCACGCCGCCACGGAGGCCACGGACGAAGGCTTCGAGCCGCTCCAGCCCGTCCAGGTCGAGGTCGTTCGTGGGCTCGTCGAGCAGCACGATGTCGAATCGGGAGAGCAGCAGTGCGGCGAGCCCGACCCGGGCTGCCTGCCCGCCGGAGAGCGAGGTCATCAGGGTGTTCTCGGCCAGATCGGTGCCCAGCGCGAGGCCGAGGTCGGCGAGCACCACCGGCAGGCGGTCGTCGAGGTCGGCGGCGCCGCTGGCCAGCCAGCGTTCGAGCGCGACGGAGTACACGTCGGCGGGGTCCAGGCCGTCGGCCCGGGGCGTCGGCGCCGGGTCGCCGAGAGCGGATGCCGCCTCGTCCATCTCGGTCGTCGCGGCGGTGCAGCCGGTGCGGCGGGCCAGATAGCCGGCCACGGTCTCGCCCGGGAGCCGCTCGAGTTCCTGCGGCAGCCAGCCGACGAAGGCGTCGGCGGGGGCGAGGCTGACGCTGCCGGCCTGCGGTTCGGTCAGGCCGGCCAGCAGTCGCAGCAGGGTGGACTTGCCGGACCCGTTCACGCCGACGACGCCCACGACGTCGCCCGGTGCCACGGTGAGGTCGAGCGAGTCGAAGAGGGTGCGGTGCGCGTACCCGCCGGCGAGGCCCTGGGCCACGAGTGTTGCGGTCATCCGTCTATTTTCTCATTGTCGTGGTCTGGAGCCTGCACCCGGACTTCCCGGGTGCAGGCGGTTCCCATGCGGACGCTAGATCGCGGGGTGCGTGCGCGCCCATTCCAGTGAATGTGAATGGCGGGCCTGAGCGGCCGTCAGCTTGGTGGTGCCGCCGCAGTGGGTACAGGTGTTCGAGTAGGTCGTCGACAGCGGAAACAGCGGTATGAAGAACAGGGTCAGCCTGAGGGAGTTCCTGACCACCTGTTGCTCGGCGAGGGTTCCGCAGTATCCGCATACGAACGAGACGCTGTTCATCAGTGCCGGGTGGGCACGAGTGCCGAAGAGAAGAAACATGGGCTGGCTCCAAAGTGTCTGCGCGGGATGGTCGTGGCGGATATTAGGGTGAGAAATCTGGTGATCACTGACAGTCAGGCCGTAGATCGTGGATCTGCGCGCCGTATCCCGTCTTTCAACCACGGGGCACTTAGGATCAGTCCGGCCGCAAGGCAGGACCATTGCCGACGCTGAAAGGATCCCCGTGTCAAAGTCGAAGAAGGCCGGCGCCGTCAAACGCGTTTCCAAGCCCCTGTATGAGCAAGAACTGGAACGGTTGCAGGCCGAGCTGGTCGGTATGCAGCAGTGGGTCATCGAAACCGGCGCGCGCGTGCTGGTCATCTTCGAGGGCCGAGACGCCGCGGGCAAGGGTGGCGCCATCAAACGGATTGTCCAGTACCTCAATCCGCGTTCCGCTCGCGTCGTCGCACTCCCCGCTCCGAGCGAGCGAGAGCAGAAGCAATGGTATTTCCAGCGATACATCGAGCGGCTCCCCACCGCCGGAGAAATCGTGCTGATGGACCGTTCCTGGTACAACCGCGGCGGCGTCGAACGGGTGATGGGGTATTGCACGGATGAGCAGTACCACCGGTTTCTGGAACAGGTCCCCCAGGTGGAACGGATGCTGGTTGACGACGGGATCATTCTGGTCAAGTTCTGGTTCTCGGTGTCCGACACGGTTCAGGAAGAACGGTTTCGTTCCCGTCTGGAGGATCCGATGCGCCGGTGGAAGCTCTCCGACACGGACCTCTTTTCGATCACCCGCTGGGAGGACTACTCGCGGGCCAAGGACGCCATGTTCGCGGCGACGGACCTGTCTTATGCGCCGTGGTGGACGATCGAGAGCGATGACAAGCGCGCGTCCCGGATCAACTCGATCAAGCACCTTCTGACCGAAATCCCCTACGAGCATCGGGAACCGGAAAAAGTGACGATCCCCGATCGTCCGCAGGCAACCGAATACGAACGGCCTCCTCAGGACCAGGCGAACTTCGTCAAGAATCACGCCAAGAAGCTGAAGAAGAAATAGCACGGGAACCACCGAGGCCGGGCCGTCCGATCAGGTCTGATCGGGTGGCCCGGTCGTGAACCCGACGAGCTTGTGGGTGCCGTCACAGAACGGCTTGATGGCGGACGCCCCGCACCGGCAGAGGGCAAGGGTTCGGCGGGTTCGGGGAATCACGGCGTTGTCTTCCGAGCGGAGCTCGAAATCGCCCCGCACGAGCAGTGGGCCGTCCGGGCAGGCCGTGATTGTGGCGGGTTGAACGTCGGCCGGGCTCACGGCGCTGCGACGGCGCTCAGGTGGGCAACGCCCACGGCCGGGAACCGTAACGAGGACAGATCATCTTTCCACCGGCCGAGCATGTGGTCGGCCACCAGGCCGTCCATGGTCAGGCAGACGCTGGCGCCGAACATGATGTCGCCCAGCAGGGCGGGGTCGTCCTCGGCCAGCGATCCGGCGAGATCCCGGCCGGCTATTTGTTCGTGAACGGCGTCCGCTTCGACGTGTTCGTCGAAGTAGCGGGTCACATCCGACTCGAAACCGAGTCGCTGAAATCCATCCGCATAGAGACGGCTGGGTATGGCCGACGTCATCTCGAATGCCGCCAGGTGCCCCACGAGCGCACCTCTCAGGCGACGATTGAGCCCGAACATGGACATCGTATTGAACGAGGCCAGGGTGATCGCCGGCACCGAGTCGACGTAGGCTGCGTACCGGTCGTCGAGCCCCAGCCCCCGCATGGTGGAGGCGAAGAGCACGGAGTGCATGCGCTCGACGTCGCCGCCGCCGTATTCGTCGGCCTGGATCTCGATCAGCGCAGCCTTCGCCCGCCCGGTGAGACGGGGGATCGCCCACGAATGCGGGTCGGCTTCTTTGAGGGTGTACACGGAGCGGTGCACGACGAACTCGATGGCCTGTTCACGGGTGGCCTGTCGAGAAAGATACCTGGCTAGGCTCGGACCCTGATCGTTGCAGGTGAGAACGAACAGGGCCCGTGCGACAGTGTCGCGGGTGGGCGCGGGCAACGGCGGTTGAGCCACCGAGTGCCGGAGTTGCGCCTCAAGGGCATTTTCGATCAGGATTCGCGCGGCGATGGTCGACGGATGCCACTCCCACTTCTCGTCACCGGGAACGACGCCGCCGTAGTGCAGGCCGTAGAGCACAAAAAGGGTGAGCTGCAGGTCGTCGTCCACCATGACGAAGCCGCTGCAGTCGATGGCGGCAGCGACTGCGGTCTCAAAGTCGGTCAGCAGGGCCTGTCCCGGTGTCAGCGGGCCGTCCAGAGCGGTCAGGAGCAGGTCGCTCAACGGTCCGCGCGCGCAGAACGAGGCGCGGGTGAGGGTGTTCGTGTCGATGGGGAGCATGGGGCCTCGATCAATTTCCAGGGTTGGGTCGCGATTTTCGACCAGTCCCCCCTTAGACGAACACTCGTGGGGATTCGTCATGTCCACCCGGTAAATATAGAGAAATAAGCCGCCCTTGATGCCTGCGAAAGCATCGAGCCCAGCACCATCACGCAGACTGGGGTGACCCTACGTCCACCAGCAGAGGAACTCGACATGGCCGCACCGACCGACACCAGCCCCGGCTGGACCGCCGTCGACATCCCCAACCTCAGCGGCCGGACGGCCATCGTGACGGGGGCGAACTCGGGCCTCGGGTTCGTGACGGCCTCCGAGCTGGCGGCGCACGGCGCATCCGTCACCCTGGCCGTGCGCGATATCGAGCGCGGCGAGGCCGCGGCCGAGCGGCTGCGCGCCGCCGCACCGGATGCCGCGGTGCGGGTGCGCGCGCTGGATCTGGCGAGCCTGGCCTCGGTTCGCGCCTTCGCCGAGACCTGAGCGGCCGAGAACCCGGCCGGCCTGGACCTGCTCGTCAACAACGCGGGGGTGATGAACATCCCGAATCGTGCCACCGCGGACGGATTCGAGCTGCAGTTCGGCACCAATCACCTCGGCCACTTCGCCCTGACCGGGCTGCTGCTGCCCTCGCTGCTGTCCTGGCCCGGCGCGCGGGTCGTCACGGTGTCCTCGACCCTGCACCGGCGCGGCAGGCTGAACTTCGACGACCTGATGGGCGCTGCGCGGTACCGCCCCTGGGCCGCCTACGGTCAGAGCAAGCTCGCCAACCTGCTCTTCACGAGCGAGTTGCAGCGTCGCATCGACGAGGCGGGCCGGGCGCTGCTGGCACTCGCCGCGCACCCCGGGTGGGCCGCCACCAACCTGCAGACGGTCGGGGCCGAGATGCGGGGCAGCGCGGTCGAGCACCGTCTCAGCGGGCTCGCCAACCGTTGGCTCGCGCAGCCGGCCGAGATGGGCGCCCTGCCGTCGCTCTACGCGGCCACCGTGCCCGGGCTCGCGGGCGACACCTTCTTCGGCCCGGACGGCCGCGGCCAGCAACGCGGCAACCCCCGACCCGTCGACCGCTCCGTGCGGGCGCAGAATGCGACGGATGCCCGGCGCCTCTGGGAGGTCAGCGAGAGTCTGACCGGCGTGAGGTTCGACCTCGGCTGAGGGCGGGGCGCCTCAGGCGGGCACGGGCACCCGGGCGGGCACGCGCACGTCTGCCCGGGGGAGGGACAGCATCCGTTCGAGCAGCGGAGCCGCGACGCCGCCCCGGAGGGCCAGCACGACCCGGGCCTCGTGGGGGTTCTGGCCGCGGGGCGCGTCGGCGTCCACCAGGTCCTCGACCACGTCCTCGAGCTTGGCGAACCGGGTCTGGCCGCGGCGGGGCCCCGCGCCGGTGTCGACGCAGATGCGGAGGGTCGGCGCCCGCTCGGGTTCGACGTCGCCGGTCGCGAACGCCGCGGCGGCGGAGTTGTGCAGGGCCACCCGAGGGAGGCAGCTGCCGACGATCTCGGCCAGCGCCTGCTGGGTGAGACCGGTGGCGGAGGCCAGGGCCCGCCGGTGGGTGTCGTCGAACGTGTGCCGGCGGGTCGCGTCCAGCGGCACCAGGGTGACCGGCCAGCTGGCGGCGAAGACGTCCGCGGCCGCCGCGGGGTCGGCGGCGATGTTGGCCTCGGCGTACGGGCCCGCGTTGCCCGGAGCGAACACGGCGCCGCCCCTGACGGTCACGCGTCGAACGAGCCGGGGCAGTTCCGGGTCGAGGCAGAGCGCCTCGGCCAGATTCGTCAGCGGGCCGAGCGTGACGATCTCAAGTTCACCCGGGTTCTCGTGCGCGAGCCGGATCAGGAGCTCGGTGGCGCTTTCCTCCACCGGGTGCCGCCGTGATCGTGGCAGCAGAACGTCGCCGATTCCGTTCCGGCCGTGCACAGGGGCCGCGCCGCGCCGCGAGCCCGCGCTCTCCGGGTCGAACCCGCCGACCGCCACGGGGATGGCGTCGCGGCCGGCTGTCTCCAGCAGGTTCAGCGCGTTTGCGGCGGCGATGGCCGCGCTGACTCCGCCGGCCACCGTGCCGATTCCGGCCAGGCGGATGCCCCGCGTCGCCAGCAGGAACGCGAGCGCCAGCGCATCGTCGGGTCCGGTGCCGCAGTCGAGGTAGATCGGGGTCAGGTGGGGAGTCATCGGGTGCTCTCCCTCTCAGTGTTCCGGGCCGGGCGGCCCTGGGTGGAATCCGCTCTCATGCGGCCGGGCGAAGGATCAGGGAGGCGAGGAACGACGCGGCGGTGAGGCCCGCAGAGATCCACAGCGCCGATTGGTAGCCGGCGACGGATGCCGTGGCCACGACCGGTGCGACGAGGGCGATGCCGGTGCCGATCCCGATCCCGAAGCAGGCGCCGTTGAGGCCGGGCAGGGCGCCGCGGGCCTCCGGCGGCGAGTTGAGCACCGACACCCCGTTGACCGAGCTCTGGAACAGCCCGAGGTAGAAGACGCCCATCACGATGAGCAGCCCGAAGACCAGCCAACGGTCGGCCGAGAACAGGGCGAGGGCCACGGCGGTGACCGTGATCAGGCCGCTGCTCAGACGCAGGGAGGTGATCCAGCCGATCCGCACCGCGAGGTAGCCGGAGAAGATCGCCGCGGTGACGCCGACGAAGGCGGTCGGGGTGAGGTAGAGCAGCGCTGACATCGACGCTGAGAGGCCGTACCCGACCCGCTCGTCCTGGCTGAGCATGACCACGGTGAAGTTGAGTGCGGAGAAGACGCCGGCCAGGGTCAGAACCGTGGTGAGCAGCAGCGGCCAGACCTGGCGCGACCGCAGCGCCCGGATGGGGATCAGGGGTCGACGGGTGCGGTTCTCGACCGTGACGAACAGGGCGCCGGCCGCGATCGTGCCGACGAGATAGCCCAGGGTCAGGGCGTCGGACCAGCCGGAGGAGGAGGCCTGCGAGATCAGGCTGGTCAGCAGCACCAGGAACAGCGAGAGGATGCCGGCGCCCCACCAGTCCATCGAGCCGTCCCGGTTCCGGGGCGCATCCAGGGGCACGAAGAGCAAGACGCAGGTGATCGCGGCCAGGCCCAGGCCGAGCGTGATCACGAAGAGGAACCGCCAGCCGATGGTGTCGGTCACGACGCCGCCGAGGAAGCCGTCCAGGCCGAACAGACCGCCGTTGACCGAGGTGATGATGCCCACGGAGATGCCGAACAGCCGGCTGCTCAAGCGCTCGGACAGCAGCAGGAAGGAGATCGTGAAGGTGGCGTTCGACGCGCCCTGCAGCACCCGACCGATCAAGAGCACGGGCAGGCTCGGGGCCAGCGCGCAGATCACGGTGCCGATCAGGAGCAGGGCGAGCACGATCACGAGGCTGCGCTTGCGGCCGAGGAAGTCGCTCCAGCGGGAGAAGACCACGCCGAAGACGGCCCCGGCGAGGAAAAACGTCGACTGCACCCGGGAGACGGCCTGCGTGCTCTCGCCGAGCTGTTCGCCGACGGCCGGCAGAGCCGCGGAGAGCAGGGTGGCGTTGAGCTGGAAGGTCAGGATCGCCAGGACCAGCGTGCCGATCAGCACGCCGACGGGTTGTGGCGCCCGCGTGCGCGGTGGCGCCGCGGTCACGTCGGGGACAAGCACGGACATGAACAGACTCCTTCATTGGAGCAACCACAAGGTCGACATGCTTAGTGTACAGGCTTGTTATACAAGTACGCCAGATGTGCACGATATACTCGACCAACCAATGGGGGAGACGAATGGATCGACGCACCGAGGCGGCCCTGGCCGGGCCGCTCGAAAGCACCGGAGGCATCCCGCT
The DNA here is from genome assembly GCF_004403075.1 of Cryobacterium sp. TMT2-10. Taxonomy (NCBI): domain Bacteria; kingdom Bacillati; phylum Actinomycetota; class Actinomycetes; order Micrococcales; family Microbacteriaceae; genus Cryobacterium; species Cryobacterium sp. TMT2-10. The sequence continues at coordinate 12,563 of NZ_SOGW01000095.1, forward strand.
GCGGGTGGCCGTGTACTCGCGAATCACGGAGGCGATCCGCAGCGGAACCCTGCCGATCGCCTCCCTCCTCCCCTCGGAGACCGAGCTCGGCACGGCCATGGGCGTGAGCCGCACGGTCGTGCGCGAGGCTCTCATGCTTCTCGAGGAAGACCGCTTCGTGCGTTCCCGCCGGGGCATCGGGCGCTTCGTCGCCGACCGGCTGCCCCACCTGGGACTGCAGAAGATCCGCCCGATCGAGGTGCTCCTCGGCGAGACCGGTCCGGCCGTTCAGGTCCGGCGCACCCAGACCGCACTCCAGACCACGTCACCCGCGTTCACCGCCGACGCCATCGGCATCCGCCCCGACCAGCCGTCGTGGTTCATCGAGAGCGTCATTTCCCGGGACGGCGCCCCGATCGCCCTGCTCCAGGAACACGTCCCCGGCGAGGGACTGACCCAGCTCGGCGCGGCCGCCGTGAATGCCGTCTCCGCCGGCGGATCCGCCGGCACCCCGGTGAGCAGCGCGCTGGCCGCCCTCATCGCCGTTCTCGGCCCGACCTTCGGACCCGGCGAGACCGACCTCGCGATCGGTGTCCCCGGCGCCACGCGGGGCAGGCTGCTCGGGTTGCCGGCCGCCAGTCCGGTGCTCATCCTCACCCAGGCGCTCGAGCACGACGGGGCGCCGTTCTATCTCTCGAAGACGCTCATCAACACGGTATCCGTGCAGCTGACGATCAGCCACGCGGCGCAGTCCTGACCGGCGGCTACCGCAGTGCTGAGATGCTGAGCGCGATCGACTTGAGGTTTGCGATGCGCTGCTCGTAGCGGGCCGCGAGCACGATCAGGACGACGCCGCCCGCTCCCAGCCACAGCCACCACGGCACCGCGCCGTAGGCCACCGAGATCCAAGGCCAGAGCTGCGCGACCGCGTGGATCAGCAGCACGGCCGCACCGATCAGGAACGGCGCCTGCAGTTTGCGCAGCACGCCGACCACGATCACGACGAGGGCCAGCACCCCGAGTCCCACGACCCGCCAGAGCGGACTCGCGGTGATGTCGAGCAGCAGTGACGACACCAGGAGCACGAGCAGCCCGGGGGCCAGCCACGGCCAGCTGCGCGCGCGGGGCACGGCGTCGAGGTGCAGCCATCCGCTGGCCAGCAGGGCGATGGCCAGCGGCAGGCTCAGGATCTCGACCGTGTCCGGCGCCGACCGCGCGAACCCGGCGACCACTGCCGCCGCGCCGGCGGCGATGGCCACCCAGGAAACCATCCGGCCGAGCCTGCTGTCGTCGTACCGGGAGACCGCCAGGTGCAGGGCGGAGAAGGTCCAGACGACCAGGATCACCCGCACGGGCGCCAACGGCGCGAAGCCGAGGGCGAGCGCCTCCGCCGCGAGGATGCCGACGATCGCCAGCACGACCAGGCCGTAACCGAGGCGCAGGCCCGCGGGATCGGTGGCCTGGTGCCCGCCCGATACTGCGGCGGCGCGTCGGATGCCGGCAACGAGACTCGTCCCGGCGGCCACGACGAGCAGCGCCGCGGGCAGCAGCCAGGCCTCGAGCCGGGCGTCCGGCCCGAGCGGGACCTGCGCCAGCAGGTCGAGGATGCGCGCGCCGGCGGTGATCAGCACGCCGAGCAGCCCCACGACAAGCGCCGGCCAAGCGGCGGCGCTCCAGCGCGGCCGGCGGGTGAGCAGCGCGCCGGAAACGGCGAGGGCCCCGGAAAGCGCGAGCACGAGGACCGGCCGGAGCAGTTCCGCGCCGGTCGAGGTGCCGCCGGCGAACGCGCTCGGCAGCACGGCCAGCCCCAGGCCGAGGGCGACCCCGACCGAGACGGGCCGGCGGGACACGACGGATGGCGCGGCGCCCGTGCCCGGGTTCTCTGCCGGGTTCTGGCCGGCATCCTGGCCGGTATTCTCGCCGGCCGCGGGCAGCAGTCGACCGAGAACGAGGGCCAGGCCCACCGGAACGGTCACGAGCTCGAACGGATCGGTTGCCCCCGTCACCACGGCGCTCGCCATGGCCAGGCCGGCCAGGGCGATGGCCGCGGTGCCCACGGCGGCCGTCAGGGGTGCCCGCGGGCGCCAGACGACCCGAACGTGCAGGGCGGACAGAATGATCACGACCGAGGATGCGCGCAGCCCGGCCACGACGGCGTCCAGCGAGCCGCCGCCTTCGCCGACCCGCCCGAAGGCGGAGATCTCGGCCAGCGTCCCGAGCGAGAGGGCCAGCAGCACCAGCGCGACGCCGGCGAGGCGGCGCAGGCGCCGGGACGCGGCATCCGTCTGGGCGGCCAGCAGGAAGGCGCCCGCGATCAGGGCGGCGAGGGGAAGCAGCCAGTATTCGAGCCGCGCGGCGGGGGCTCCGGATTCGCCGAGCACCGCGCCCGCCTGCACGACGCTCGTCAGCGCCAGCCCGATCGCGCCGCCGGCGGCCGCGG
>NZ_SOGW01000010.1:0-15572 GCF_004403075.1 Cryobacterium sp. TMT2-10
ACACCCTCCGCCTTCGATTAACAGCGTCCACGCCGGGCCAGTCCGATCTGACTAGACGTGTACCGCTACCGACAATCGATTAGGACTCACTCATCTAGGACCCCCGCCGAACCGCACCAGTTTGCACAACTGCAGAAGGAGGAGGTCTCCCATGACTGAACAAGAGCCCAGCGGATGGACGGTCGGTGCGGCGGCCTTCGCCGCCTTCATGATGCTCATGCTGGGGTGCTGGTGGCTGATCGCCGGGATCGCCGCCCTGGCGCAGGACGGGTTCTACGTCGCAACGGAGAACTACGTGCTCCAGTTCGACACGACGACCTGGGGCTGGGTGCACCTGATTCTGGGCATCCTGACGATCATCGCCGGCGGCACGCTCTTCACCGGCAAGGTGTGGGCGCGCACGTTCGGGGTGATCCTGGCCTTCATCGGAACGCTGGTGGCATTCGCCTGGCTGCCGTACTACCCGTTCTGGGCCATGCTCTTCATCGTCGCGGGCGTCGCCGTAATCTGGGCGCTGACCGTGCACGGGCGTGAACTCGCCAGATAGTGCCCATGAAAGCACGAAAGGAGGGACCCCCCGTGGCGGGGTCCCTCCTTTGTTCCGGTCGGGAAGCGCTCCGGTCTGGACGCGCTCCCGTCAGGGAGTAAGCCCTGTGATCAGGCCTGCAGTGCCGCCTGGAGCTCGAGCGTGATGGTGACCTTGTCACCGAGCAGGAAGCCGCCGGTCTCGAGGGCCGCGTTGTAGGTGAGACCGAAGTCTTCGCGGTTGACCTCGGCCTTGGCCGTTGCGCCGGCCTTCTGGTTGCCGTACGGGTCCGTGGCGAAGCCGCCGAACTCGAAGTCGAAGGTGACGGGCTTGGTGACGCCCTTGATCGTGAGGTCGCCGTCGACGAGGAAGTCGCCCTTGGCCGCACGCACGCCGGTGGAGACGAAGCTGATGGTCGGGTACGTCTCGGCGTCGAAGAAGTCGCCGGTGCGCAGGTGGCCGTCGCGGTTCGGTTCGTTGGTGTTGATCGAGGCGACCTGGGCGGTGGCCGTGACGCTGGATTCGAGCGGGTTCTCACCGGTGACGATGGTGGCGTCGAAGATCTCGAACTTGCCCTTGACCTTGCTGATCATGATGTGACGGATGCTGAAGCCAACCTCGCTGTGGGTCGGGTCGATCGTCCAGGTTCCGGCCTTGTAGCCGGGGATGCTCACTGCGGTGGTCTCAGTCATGGGTGCTCCTTCAATCCGTGGGACGGTGGATTCTCGCCGTCGGTTATATGCAAGTGCATACGACTGCGCATTATTCCCATCCATTTCTGCTGTCGCCGCTTTACACTCGGATTTCAGCCGGGAGGAGCACCATGAAGCTGCGAGACCAGAACCTCAGCGACATTGCCGGCGAGGCCGTCCTGATCGCCGCCGGCGGACGCTCCATCCTGCTGCAGATCGCCAATCCGGCTATCGGCCACGGGGTGGCCCACCACAGCGACTTCGTCGCCCATCCGCTGAACCGCCTGAACGGCACCCTGAGCTACGTCTACGCCGTGGTGTTCGGCACACCCGAGGAGGCCGCCGGCGCGACCCGCCGCGTCAATCTCGCCCACGGGCCCGTCAACGCACCCGCAGCACCCGGCCGGCCGGCCTACAGCGCCTTCACCCCGGAGTTGCAGCTCTGGGTGGCCGCGACCCTCTACGACTCCGCGATCAGGATGCGGGAACTCGTCTTCGGCCCGCTGGACGAGGCCACGGCCGACGCGGTGTACCAGGAGTACGCCGTGCTGGGTACCTCGCTGCAGATGCCGGCCGCCCTCTGGCCCCGCGACCGGGCCGCCTTCGCCCGCTACTGGAGCGAGCAGGTCGCGGGATTGCAGACGGATGCCACCACGCGAGCCGTCGCCCGCCAGCTGCTGCACCCGCGGACCGGCCCGCTCTGGCTGCGGGTGCTGATGCCGGCAGGCCGGTTCGTGACCGTTGGACTGCTCCCCGCCTCCGTTCGCGGCCTGTTCGACCTGTCCTGGTCACCGCGGTCCCAGCGCCGCTTCGATCGCCTGCTGAGGTTCACCGCCGTGGTCTATCCGCGACTGCCGCGGCGGCTGCGGTACTGGCCGAAGAACCACTACCTGCGGGCCGTGCGCGCCTCCCTGGAGCTGGCAGTAGTCTGAAACTCCGCCGACAGAACTCCGCCGACAGAACAGCGACGACTCCCCCGCCTGAGCCGCCCGAGCCCGAGGAATACCATGACGCAGCACCCGGCGCCCGCGGCCTCCGCCGGGCTCGACCCGATCGACCGACGGATCGTGGCCGAACTCAGCCGGGACGCCCGGCTGTCGACGAGGCAGCTCGCCGCCCTGGTGCACGTCTCCCGCACGGCCGCGCACACGCGGTTGCACAACCTGGTCGAGCGGGGAGTCATCACCGGGTTCGGCGCTCAGATCGACCGCACGGCCCTGGGCCTGAAGGTCACGGCCCTCGTGATCGTGAAGATCGCCGACGTGTCCTGGGCCGACATCGCCGCCCGGCTGAGCGAACTCCCCTTCGTCGAGAAGGCGATGGCGGTGAGCGGTGACATCGACATCATCCTGACCGTCAGCGCGCCGGACCACGAACAGCTGAGCCAGGCCATCCTGCGAGACATCCACAGTATGCCGGGCGTGGTCTCGACCCGCTCGCACCTGATCCTCGAGGAAATCGCGGGTCACGCGCCGGCCCTGGCGCCGGACATCTGGCGCTGACGACCTGATTTCACCGGTCGAATGGTTCGGCGCGGATCCGCTTCGGGCCATTCGTTCACAACCGTCACGGCGATATCGTCGCCGGGCGACGGATGCCGCACCATTGCGTCATGAGCCTCAATGTCGAGCACCTTCCGGAGAGCACGCTCTCGGTGCCGCAACCCCTCCGACTGATCGATGACGCCGGCCGGGCGGTGGCCCCTGACGAGACCGGGGGGCTCACCCTGCCCGACCCGGCCACCCTGCTGAGTCTGTACCGGCGGATGGTCGTCGCCCGGCGATTCGACGTGCAGGTCACCGCGCTGACCCGGCAGGGCCGCCTGGCCACCTACCCGTCCGCGCTCGGCCAGGAAGCCTGCGAAATCGCCGCGGTCGCCGCCCTCGACAGCGGGGACTGGCTGTTCCCGACCTACCGGGATAGCATCGCGCTGCTCACCCGCGGAGTGAAGCCCGAGCAGATCCTGGCGTCGTTCCGCGGCGACTGGCACAGCGGCTACGACGCCTACGAGCACAAGATCGCCCCGCAGGCCACCCCGCTGGCCACCCAGGCCCTGCACGCCGTGGGGCTGGCCACGGCCGCCAAACTCAAGCGCGACAGCACGGTGGCGCTCACCCTGCTCGGCGACGGCGCCACCAGCGAGGGCGACACCCACGAGGCCCTCAACTTCGCCGCCGTCTGGCAGGCCCCCGTGGTGTTCCTGGTGCAGAACAACCAGTTCGCGATCAGCGTGCCGCTCGACAAGCAGATGCGCTGCCGCACCATCGCCGACAAGGCCATCGGGTACGGCATGCCCGGCTACTACGTCGACGGCAACGACGTCGCCGCGATGTACGCGGTCACCTCGGCGGCGGTGCAGAACGCCCGGGCCGGCCAGGGTCCCACCCTGATCGAGGGCCTCACCTACCGGATGGAGGCGCACACCAACTCGGACGACCCGAGCCGCTACCGCGATGCCGGCGACCTGGAGATCTGGCGACGGCGCGATCCGATCGCACGCCTGGACACCTTCCTCTCCGAGTCTGGCGCCCTGTCGGACCGGGAGCGCGCGGACATCCTGCTGGAGGCCGAAGATCTGGCCGCCTCGACGAGGGACTGCATGACGCGCACGGCTCCGGTGGATCCGCTCGAGCTGTTCGACCACCTGTATGCCACCCCCCGCACGGCGCTCCGGGAACAGCGGGACTTCCTGGCCACCGAGCTCGCCGACTACGCCGACCACGCCGCGCACGCCGCGGACGCAACCCAGTCAGGTGCAACCCGATGACGCTCCCCGCTCTCGCAGAGACACGCCCCCCGGCCAGCCTCACCATGGCGGCCGCCCTCAACGCGGCCATCCAGGACGCGATGCGCGACGACCCCACGGTGGTTCTGTTCGGTGAGGACGTCGGGCCGCTCGGCGGCGTCTTCCGAGTGACCGACGGCCTGTACGCCGAGTTCGGCGAGACCCGCGTCAGCGATTCCCCGCTGGCCGAGTCGGGGATCGTGGGAACGGCGATCGGCATGGCCATCTACGGTCTGCGGCCGGTGGTGGAGATGCAGTTCGACGCCTTCAGTTACCCGGCGTTCCAGCAGATCGTGTCGCATGTGGCGAAGATGCGCAACCGCACCCGCGGCCGCATCTCGCTGCCGATCGTGATCCGGATTCCCTACGCCGGCGACATCGGCGGGGTGGAGCACCACTCCGACTCGTCCGAGGCCTACTGGACGGCGACTCCCGGCCTGACCGTGGTCTCGCCGTCGAACCCGGCCGACGCGTACTCGATGTTGCGCGAGGCGATCCGGAGCGACGACCCGGTGATCTTCATGGAGCCCAAGAGCCGCTATTGGTCCAAGGCCGAGCTCAGCCTGCCGGTGCAGACCGCTCCGATGAACACCGCCCTCGTGCTGCGGGAGGGCACCGACGTGACGCTGATCGCGTACGGTCCGACCGTGAAGACCGCCCTGGCGACCGCGGAGCTGGCCGAAGCCGAGGGTCTCTCGATCGAGGTGATCGACCTGCGCAGCCTGTCCCCGTTCGACGACGAGACCGTGGGCGCGTCCCTGCGGAAGACCTCGCGCGCCGCCGTCGTGCACGAGGCCGCCCAGTTCGGCGGGTACGGCGCTGAAGTGGCCGCCCGGCTCACCGAACGCAACTTCTTCCATCTCGCCGCGCCGATCCTGCGGATCACCGGCTTCGACATCCCGTATCCGTCGCCCAAACTCGAGGAGTACTTCCTGCCCACCCCCGACCGCATCCTGGCCGCCCTCGGCAGTTGGGAGTGGTCCTGATGGGACAGAATTTCATCCTCCCCGACCTCGGCGAGGGACTCACCGAGGCCGAAATCGTCTCGTGGCTGGTCGCTGTGGGCGACACCATCGCGATCGACCAGCCCGTGATCGAGGTCGAATCGTCCAAATCCATCGTCGAGCTGCCCTCCCCCTACGGCGGCGTGGTCGAAGCCCTGATCGGCGACGTCGGCCAGGTCGTCCACGCCGGGCAGGTGATCCTGACGGTGACGGATACCGTCGCCCCCTCGGCCGGGACGCCCACCCCACCGCCGTCCCCGGCGCCCCCTGCTCCCGACTCGGGGGCCGATTCGGGCGCCGACTCGGGGGCCGATTCGTCCGTCGCGCCCGCGGGCTCGGCATCCGGCGCCGTGCTGGTCGGCTACGGCACGAGTGAGAACACCCGCCCGGTGCGCCGCCCCGCCCAGGGGCGCTTCGGCATCCGTTCCAGCGCCGCGCAGCCGGCCGCCGTGACTCCGGCGACTCCGGCGACTCCGCCGCGGGTGGCGCCCACCCCACGTTCCGGTCGGTCCCCGGTCGTCTCGCCCCTGGTGCGGCGACTGGCCCGCGAGAACGGTTTCGACGCGACCACCCTGCAGGGCAGCGGCCCGGACGCCCTGGTGCTGCGCCGGGACGTCGAGTCCTACATTCGCGACCGGGCCGCCGCGGCGGCAGAAACCGCTGTGGCAGCTCCCGTGGCGGCTCCCGCGTCAGCTTTCGTGGCTCCCGTGGCGGCTCCCGTGGCAGCTCCCCCGGCCGCCCCAGAGGCCGCGATGAAGCCGGAAGACATCCGCATCCCGATCAGCGGACTGCGAAAAGTGGTCTCCGAGCGCATGACGACCTCGCGCCGGGAGATCCCGGAGGCGACCGTCTGGCTCGACGTGGACGCCACCGAGCTGTTCGCGGCCCGCGACCGCCTGCTCGCGGCGACCGGTGAGCGGTTCAGCGTGACGGCCCTGATCGCCCGTTTCACGGTGGCCGGGCTGCGCCGGTACCCGCTGCTGAACTCGTCGGTGGACACCGCGAGCCAGGAAATCCTGCAACACGGCGCCGTCAATCTGGGCATCGCCGCCCAGACTCCGCGGGGGCTCATGGTGCCGGTTGTGCACGGCGCCCACGCTCTGACGACCCGGCAGCTGCGGGACTCCATCGCCGGTCTGGTCGGCCAGGCCGCGGACGGAGCGTTCCCCCCGGCCGCGCTGAGTGGAGGCACGTTCACCCTGAACAACTTCGGTGCGCTCGGGGTCGACGGGTCGGCCGCGATCATCAACCACCCGGAAGCCGCGATCCTCGGCATCGGCCGCATGATCGAGCGCCCCTGGGTGGTCAACCACGAACTCGCGGTGCGCACCGTGGTCGAGCTGTCCCTGGTCTTCGATCACCGGGTCTGCGACGGGGGAACCGCCGCCGGCTTCCTCACCTTCGTGGCCGCCTGCATCGAATCCCCCGTGAGCCTGCTCGCCGATCTCTGACCGGGCAGCAGTATTCGGCCAGACACTATTCGGTCAGCACTATTCGGTCAGCACTATTCGGTCAGCACATCGCATTCCGGTACCGCGTCGCATGCCTGACCGATCGTGCTCCCGGTGTCCGCGGCGGCCGCCCCGATCGCCTCCACCGTGCCCGCCAGTGCCGCCAGTGAGTCGCCGGCGGCACTGACGACGGCAGCGATCGCCGCGACCAGGGCCGTTCCCGTCTTGCCGTCAACGGCGGCCACGCTCGCCTCGAGGGCGCCGAGAGACGTGTCCAGGTCATCAGCGGATTGCCGCACCGCCACCAGCTCGGGATCGTCCTCACGTCTGGCGGGGACGTCCTTGAGCGTCGTCGTGAGCGTTGCCGCCGCCCGTCGTGGCTGCGGTCGCCAGCCCCTGGAGATCGGACTTCAGGGTCGAGGTCGAGATGCAGACGTCACCGGCCCAGGGGGTCTGATCGGCCGACGGCGCAGCGCCCGCGCTCGGCGTCGACGCAGAGGCAGACCCTGAGGCCGACGCTGAGGTCGTGGGCGACGGTCTGCTGGGTGCCGAGTTCGCGCATCCGCTCAGCGCGAGTGCGACGGCCAGCATGCCGACCAGCGATCTGAGGCGCCGGGCCGGATGCCGGGACGCGTGGGGGGATCTGCTCACGGTGTTCTCCCATTCGGTAATGGTCCGCGCCCGGCCCCCGCTTTCTGAGGCTCGCGGGCCGGACTCCAGGACCTGGCCGGTTCCTGTTGCCTGTCTGCTACTGCGTATCCTCCGACCCCAGCTCGATCGCGATGCCGAGGGCTTCCGCAATCTTGCCCACGGCGGCCATGGTGCGCGGAGTGCCGATGATCGGTGCGACGGCGACGAGGACATCCTCCACATCCTCCACGGTCACGCCGGCGTCCTCCGCGGGTCCGACGTGCAGCAGGTAGGACATGACCGGGGCGTCAGTCGCGGCGAGTGCCGCGATCCGGACGAGCATCAGCGAGCGGTCGTCCAGTTCGGTGCTGGCCAGTGACACGGCATTGATGTCGGTCATCGTCTCCAGGACGGGGTTCTCTCCTCGAGCCATCAGTGGTACTCCTTGTCCAGGGCTGGGCCCTTGTCGATAGCGGGTCAAAAGCTCCCGGACCTGTCCGGGCGACTCCCGCTCGGGTCATTATTGGCCCCCGAATGAGGGATGGAAACGGCTGAGCCCGGCGAAGTTGAATATTGCCCCTTGAGCGCACAAATGGCCCCCAGGGAACAGTCCAGGGGGCCATCTGTGCGCTTTCGCTGCCGGCGTGGTGCGCGTTACGGCGGGTTATTCCTTGGCGACCAGGGTGAGCACGTCGTAGGTGGCGACGACCTCATCGTTCTGGTTGTGCAGCACGGCATCCCAGCAGACCTCGCCGTACTCGTCCGTCTCACGCGGGGTGATGCGCTTGGCCGTGAGGGTGACCCGGATGCTGTCGCCCGCCGAAACCGGAGTGACGAACCGCAGGTGCTCCAGTCCGGAGTTCGCCAGCACGGGCCCGGGGGCCGCGTCGACGAACAGCCCGGCCGCCCAGGACACCAGGAGGTAGCCGTGCGCGACGATTCCGGGGAAGAACGGGTTGGCAGCGGCGGCCTCGGCGTCGGTGTGGGCGTAGAACTTGTCGCCCGTGGCCTCGGCGAAGGCCGTGATGTCCGCGAGAGTGACCACGCGCGGTCCACCCTGCGTCTGGTCGCCCACGCGAAGCTCGGCCAGCGACTTGCGGAACGGGTGGATGCCCGTGTGCACGGCTGCGCCGGTGTGCCATTCGCCGGTGACGGCGGTCAGCATGTCGGGCGAGCCCTGGATGGCGGTGCGCTGCATGTGGTGCAGCACCGAACGGATGCCGCCCAGCTCCTCGCTGCCGCCGGCGCGCCCGGGCCCGCCGTGGACCAGGTGCGGCACGGGTGAGCCGTGACCGGTGCTGCTTCGGGCATCGACCCGGTCGAGCATCAGGACCCGGCCGTGGTGTGCGGCGATCCCGAGCACGAGCGTGCGCGCGACGTCAGGGTCGTGCGTGGCGACCGTGGTCACCAGCGAGCCGCCGCCGAGGGCGGCCAGCGCGACGGCGTGCGCCAGATCGGTGTACTCGATGATGGACGCGACCGGGCCGAACGCCTCGATCTCGTGCACGGCCGGGCATTCCGGGTCGTCGAAGGCCAGCAGCACGGGCGCCACGAACGCGCCGACCGGATCGGTCCCCTCCGGGGTGTCCAGGCTGCCCATCACGATGTGCCCGCCCCCGCTGATCAGGCGCCCGACGCTGCCGAGCACCTCGTCACGCTGTTCCCGGCTCGCGAGGGGGCCCATCGTGACCCCCTCGGCGCGCGGGTCCCCGATGGTGACGCGGCGCGCCACGCGCTCGGAGACGGCCGCGACGATCTCGTCCCGGCGTCCCGCCGGCACGATCAGGCGACGGATGCTGGTGCACTTCTGGCCGGCCTTGCTGGTGATCTCGGTGACGACCGAGGCCACGTAGGCGTCGAATTCGGCGGTGCCCTTCGTCGCATCCGGTCCCAGGATCGCGGCGTTGAGCGAGTCGGTCTCGCTGGTGAAGCGCACGCCGCCCTCCACCACGTTGGGGTGCGCCTTGAGGCTGCGGGCGGTGCCGGCGGAGCCGGTGAAGGCCACCAGGTCGCGGTAGTCGAGGTGGTCGATCAGGTCGCGGGCGCTGCCGGAGATGAGCTGGAGGCTGCCGGTCGGGAGGATGCCCGACGCCAGGATGTGCCGCACGACCGCCTCGGTCAGGTACCCGGTGGGGGTGGCCGGCTTCACGATCGTGGGGACCCCGGCGATGAACGCCGGCGCGAGCTTCTCGAGCATGCCCCAGACCGGGAAGTTGAACGCGTTGATCTGGCACGCGACCCCGGGGATGCGGGTGTAGATGTGCTGGCCGCTGAACGAGCCGTCGCGGGAGAGGGCCTCGACGTCGCCGTCGACGTAGACCTGGCTGTTGGGCATCTCGCGGCGTCCCTTGGAGGACAGGGTGAAGAGCACGCCGATGCCGCCGTCGATGTCGACCATCGAGTCGTAGCGGGTGGCCCCGGTGCGCGCGGAGAGCTCGTAGAGCTCCTCCTTGACCCCGCCGAGGTACTGGGCCAATTTCTTGAGCAGGATGGCGCGCTGGTGGAAGGTGAGTTCGCCGAGCGAGGCCTGGCCGATCGTGCGGGCGTGTTCCACCACCGCGGCGAGGTCGAGGCCCTCGCTGCTGACCTGAGTGATCTCGTCGCCGGTGCTCGCGTCGAGCACGCGCTGGGTGCGGGCGCCGTCCGCCGGAGTCCACCAGGAGTCGAGAACGTAGCTGGGCACAACCGTGCCGGTGCCGGGTTCAGAGGTGCCGGGTCCAGAGCTGAGGAGTGTCATGATGCGTCCTTCCAATCGAAGAAGCCGCGGCCGCTTTTGCGTCCGAGGTCACCGCGCGCGACGAGGTCGCGCAGCAGCTGCGGCGGGGTGAAGCGGTCGCCGAGGGTCTCATGCAGGTGCTCGGCGATGCCGAGCCGAACGTCGAGCCCGACGATGTCGGTCGTGCGGAGAGGCCCGACCGGATGCTTGTAGCCGAGCACCATGGCGGCATCGATGTCCTCAGGGCTGGCGACGCCCTCCTCGACCATGCGGATCGCCTCGAGCGCGATGGCGACGCCGAGGCGCGAGCTGGCGAAGCCGGGTGAGTCACGCACCATGATGGGCGTCTTGCCGAGTGCGGACACCCAGGACTGGGCGAGTCGCGCGAGCTCCGGGTCGGTGCGCTCCCCCGTGACGACCTCGATCAGGGTCGAGACAGGCACCGGGTTGAAGAAGTGCAGGCCGATGAACCGCTCCGGGCGGTCGAGCGCCTCGGCCAGATCGGTGATCGACAGCGAGGAGGTGTTGGACGCGAGCCAGGCCGTGGGCGCGAGGTGCGCCTCCACGGTGCGGAGCGCCTGCGTCTTGAGGGCGACGATCTCCGGCACGGCCTCGACGACCAGCCCGGAGCCGGCGAAGGCGGCGGCATCCGTCGCCACGCTCAGCCTGCCGAACAGCTCGTCGCGGCCGGCGGCCACGCTGCCGCGGCTGACCGACTTGTCAACGGCCGCCATCACCCGGTCGTGCGCGGCGGCAGCGGCGGCGTCGCCCTGCTCGACCACGGTGACGGATGCGCCGGCCATCAGGAACGCGTGCGCGATCCCCGCGCCCATCCGGCCGCCGCCGAGCACACCGACGTGCTGCGGCACGCCGCCGGGCAAGTTCTCGGTGCTGAGGCTCTCGGTGCTGAGGTTCTCGGTGCTGAGCGTCATCGCTTCTTCCTCTCCAGGAATGCGGTCATCCGGGTGAATTTCTCTTCCGATTCGAACAGGCGGGCCTGGGCCTCGTTGTCGGCCTGCGGGTGTTCGTGGGCCGGAACGTGGAAGACCTCCTTGGCCAGTTGGGTGGCCAGGGGGTCCTGCCGGGCGATCCGGTCAGCCAGGGCGTGCGCGGCCGCGAGGAGCGCGTCCGGCTCGTGCACCTCCGTGACGAGGTGCACGGCGAGAGCCTCCGCGGCGGTCAGGATGCGCCCGGCCAGGATGATCTCCTTCGCGACGGGCTCCCCCACGAGCTCGGCCAGCCGCCAGAGGGCGCCGGCGGCCGGGATGATGCCGAGCGCCGTCTCCGGGTTGCCGAGTCGGGCGGTCTCGGAGGCGATCCGGAAGTCGGCGGCGTAGGCCAGCTCGGCTCCGCCGCCGAGCGCCCAGCCGTCGATGGCCGCGATCACCGGCAGCGGCAGGCGGGCGATCCGCGCGAACAGGCTGGAATTGATGCCCTTGAGGGCGTCTTCCGCGCGCCGGTCCCGCAACTGGGCGATGTCCGCCCCGGAGGCGAACACGCCGTTCGTACCGGACAGGATCAGGATGCGCGGCCCGCGCTCGAGTTCGGCGCAGACCTGGTGCAGCTCGTCGATCATGGTCTGGTCGATGGCGTTGCGCACGTCGGGCCGGTTCAGCTGCACGTGTACGCGGTCGGGTCGGTACTCGACCAGCAGGGTCGTGAATTCGTGGCTCATCTAGACACGCTCCACGAGCAGGGAGGAGCCCTGTCCGACGCCGACGCACATGGTTGCCACGCCGCGACGGGCGCCCTCGCGCTCCATCCGGCCCAGCAGGGTGATCAGGATGCGGGAACCGGACGACCCGAGCGGATGCCCGAGGGCGATGGCCCCGCCGTGCCGGTTGACGATCTCCGGGTCCAGCCCGAGCCGGCGGATGCAGGCCAGCGACTGGGTCGCGAAGGCCTCGTTGAGTTCGACGGCATCCACGTCCTTGACGGTCAGGCCGGCCCGCTGCAGCAGTTTCTGCGTGGCCGGGACCGGGCCGAGGCCCATGGTCTCCGGTGCGACACCGGCGCTGGCGCCGCCCACCACGCGGGCGCGGGGGGTGAGGCCGAGGCGCTCGATGGCCGCGGCGCTGGCCACGATGATCGCGGAGGCGCCGTCGTTGAGCGAGCTGGCGTTGCCGGCCGTGACGATGCCGCCCGGTCGCACGACCGACCGCAGCGCGGCGAGGCGTTCGAGCGTCGTGTCGGCCCGGGGCCCCTCGTCGAGTTCGACCAGGCCGGCGCGGGTGGGCACCCCGACGATCTCGGCGTCGAAGATGCCGTCACGCTGGGCGTCCAGTGCCAGCCGGTGCGAACGCAGGGCGAAGGCATCCGCGTCGGCGCGGCTGATGCCGTCGATGGTGGCGACCTCTTCCGCCGTCTCCGACATAGAGAAGGTGGCCTTGTCGCGGGCCTCGAGGCGCGGGTTCCGGAAGCGCCAGCCGATGGAGGTGTCCACGATCTCGCCGGGCTTGGCGAAGGCCTTCTCCGGCTTGGCGAGTACCCAGGGTGCACGGGTCATCGATTCGACGCCGCCGGCGATGACGAGGTCGGCTTCACCCGCCTTGATCATGTTGGCCGCCATGTGCACGGCGGAGAGGCCGGAGGCGCAGAGCCGGTTGACGGTGATCCCCGGCACGCTGTCGGGAAGACCGGCCAGCAGCACGGCCATCCGGGCGACGTTGCGGTTGTCCTCGCCGGCCTGGTTGGCTGCTCCGAGGATCACCTCGTCGATCAGAGCCGGGTCCAGACCGGCGCGGGACACGACCGAGGCGAGCACCAGGGCTGCGAGGTCATCGGGACGGATGCCGGCCAGCACTCCGCCGTATCGGCCGATGGGAGTTCGAACACCATCAACGAGGAATGCTTCGGGCATGGCTTCATCACCTTTGATCGCCGTATTTACTAACTGACCGTTCGTTTCGTAAAGAATGTCATAGAAAGCACCAGATGGGCAACCGACAGCCCGCTCCGCGGGATCAGGCGGGCGGGATTCCCGCACGGGCTCACGCTACTGGGGCAGACTGGTCCGGTGACTTCACAGCCCCACACCACCCCCGCCATCCGTTCGCCTGGTTTCGGGATCCGCCGCAACCTGCTGCGTCCCGATCATTCCGCCCAGGCGGACCGGGTCACGCACATCGAGCTGTTCTTCGACCTCATCTTCGTGCTCGCGCTGACCCAGCTCTCCCGCTATCTCTACGAGAACCAGTCCTGGGCCGGCGCGCTCGAGTCCGCCATGCTCGTTCTCGCCCTCTGGTGGATCTGGGTGCACACCACCTGGGTGACCAATGTGCTCGATCCGGCCCGCCTGCCGGTGCGCGGCGCCGTGATCGGCCTGTCCTTGATCGGGCTCGTAATCAGCGTGTCGATCTACGAGTCCTTCGGCGACCGGGGCCTCGTCTTCGCGCTGGCCTACGTCCTGCTGCAATTGGGCCGCACCGCCTTCATGGCGATCGCTGTGGCCCGCCACGACTCTGCGCTGTTCCGGACCTTCGTGCGGATCTTCCTCTGGCTGGCGATGGCGGGCGCCTTCTGGATCGTGGGCGGCCTGCTCCCCCCGGCATATCGCCTCGCGCTCTGGACCCTGGCTCTCGGCATCGAGTTCCTCTCCGCCGGCGTCGGCTTCCCAGTGCCCGGGCTCGGACGGTCCCGCCCGAGGAACGCCGAGCTCACCGGCGCGCACATCGCTGAACGCAGCGCCCTCTTCGTGATCATCGCGCTCGGCGAATCGTTCCTGGTAACCGGATTCGCCTTTGTCGACCAGTCGGCGTCACTGGCGGGCGTGCTGGGGCTGCTGATAGCTTTCGTCAGCGGCGTTGCGATGTGGTGGCTCTACTTCGATCACGCCGAGAGCGCCGGCAGCAGGGCGCTCGCGGCCGACGAGGGTTCCGGGCGCGTCGCCCGGCTCGCCTACACCTACGTGCACGCCGTGATCATCGCCGGCGTCGTGCTGACCGGTGTCGGCGACAAGGAAATCCTCGGGCACCCGCACGACACGATGATGCTCTCCACGGCCGTCACGATCACCGGCGGGCCACTGCTGTACCTGCTCGGACTGGCGCTGTTCCGTCTGGTCGTGACCGGCGAGGTGCTCCTGTCACACCTGCTGGGCATCGTCCTGCTGCTGTGCCTGCTGCCGCTGTCCTTCCTGCTGTCCCCTCTCCTGCTCGGAGCCGCGAGCATGGGGGTGCTGGCGGTCGTCGCCTGCTGGGAGACGATCGTGCGCCTCCGCAACGGCACGGCAGACGAGGAGGCCGGCTAGGCCGGAAAAGAAGAACGGACCGACTAGAAGAAGCCGTCGGGGGTGCCGGCCGCCTTCGTGACCGCGTCGGTGCCCATCCGCGCGGCGGTGAGCTGGGCCACGGCGACCCGCAGGCCCGACTCCATCTGGGACGCCCACACCTCGGTCTCCCGGCTGGCCGCGTCGGCGGCATCCGCTCGGGCGAGAGCCTTTTCCTTCTCGGCCCGCTCGTTACCGACCTGCTGGATGCTCAGCGTGATGCCGTAGTACGCGGCCACCATCGAGGCGATCGGGGTCGCGAACACAGCCAGGGCGTTGATGCTCTCGCTGGAGACCCCCGCCACGAGCATGACGATGAAGACCAGCGCCAGCGCCCCGATGGCGACCAGGACGACGAGCGCGGTGCGCTGGGCGGGCGACGGCACCCGTCTCACCGCGGCGGCGGAGGCAGCGCGCTCCGGCGCGGGCGGCTGCTCGGGCTCGGGCTGCAGCTCCGCCCCGCGTTCGTCGACGAAATCGGAAGTCACCAGGGTCTGGGTTGGATCGGTGTCCAGGGTCCTGGTCGGTGCGGGTGTTCCCGAATAGAAATCAGTCATGATGCGTGCTCCGTCCGGAGGAATCGGCTGGGTAGATTGGCTCATTGTCTTCTGCCGTTGGGGCGTGGTCAAGGTTGGCCCCGTCGTCGCCACCAAGGAAGACCCGTTTGTAGCTGCGACCGTCAGGCAACTCGATCGTCCGGCTGGCCAGCTTTCCCCGGCTGACCTTCAGATAGACGGCCTGAACGGTCACCCCCAGTTTCGCTGCTGCCGCCGACACGGACAAACCCGGCAGGTCGGTCGGCACGGTGCTGGGACGGACAGCTCGCTTGCGCCCCGCGGCTTGGCGGGCCGCGATCTCGTCATCCGTGCCGCTCCACCGCGACTTGGCCGCTGCGGTCTGCAGGAGCGTCGCTTCGGCGATCTCCTCCCAGGTCGATCCGCCGCGGAGTGCGTTCCGCACACCGGTCAGGGTGGCCGGGTCGGCATCGAGCTCACGGAGTAGGGTGCGGATGGCCCGCACGCGGTCGAGCGGGGCGGTCTGGGCGGATGCGTCCAGCTCGCCGAGCAGGGACAGCGCCGCGCTGGTCGTCGGTGCCAGAAAATAGCCCATGGGGTCTCCCTCGCTCGGAAGATCGGTGATCCTCGGCATCCAGCGTACGGGGTTCGGGGTTCGGGGTTCGGGGCACGGAGTTGGAGCGCCGGTCAGCGGGGCGGCAGCGGGACGGCCGAGGGGCTGGTGCGAGGTCGGCTAGTGCGCGGAATCGGTGGCCCGTGGGTGAGCGCGGGTGCGGGCGCGGTTACCGACGCCAGCACCGCTGGCCCGGTGGGCCCGGTGGTCCTGGCCCGGTACCCAGGTGCGGGCCGGGTCGTGGCAGACCGGGGCCATGACCTCGGGTTTGCCGCGCACCATGCGGATCAGCCACCCCGAGGTCTCGATGCTGTGATGGTGGAACCAGCAGAGCAGCACCCCGTTGTTGATGTCGGTGGGGCCGTGGTTGGCC
>NZ_SOGW01000096.1:0-16366 GCF_004403075.1 Cryobacterium sp. TMT2-10
CGGGTGAGAGTGCCCGTTCCGGTCGAGAGTGACCGTGCTACCGGGCACTCTCGACCGGAACAGGCACACTCCGGGCGGCCCGGGTGCCTCCGGGGCCGGTCCGGCCCGGGAGGGGGCGCCGTCGCGGCGCACCCTGTGCCCGCCGGCGCACGGTAAATCCTGCGCCCGCGAGCACAACCTGCGCCCCGAGAAACCCGCGCCACGAGAACGGTGATCCGCGGGATCCCAACGGCAGCCTGGGCGGGCGCTTACACACGTGATCTGGCGGGCAGCCGGGCCGTCAGGGCACCGGAGGCGCCAGCGTCGGAGGTCCCTGGCACAGTCGTCGACGTGGATGAATCACGAAAGACCACAGATCCAGTCCTCAGGGCGCACTTCGAAGCGATTCGCCAGGACCACGAGAACGTCCTGCGCCGCACCGCCGAGTACGATGCCCTGGTCGCTGAGGCTCGTCGGTTCGAGAAAGCCATCCGGCGTGCCGGGACGAGAGCACGGCGAGCGAACGGCAGTACGTGACATTCAGCGGGCGACGGCGAGTGGCCTGACTCAGCGCTGCGGGAAGTTGTGCGGCAGAGTGCTGAGCACCGGCTGCAGGCGCTCCAGGCGGTCGCGCTCCAGGATCAGGGCGGCGAACTCGCGCGAGCGACGCACGGCCGCCACCCCGGCCAGGAACAACTCGGGCGGCACCGGGGGGAGGGGTGAGACAAAGGGAGCTGCCTCGGCGGCCAGGCTCTCGGCCAGGCGCACCCGGGTCGGGGGCGTCAGTTTCGCCGCCTGGTCCAGAAATTGAGCGATGCGGCGGGACAGGCGGTCGGGCAGCCGGATGATGTCGACCGTCTGCGCCCAGGTCTCGAGTTCCTCCGGCAGCCCGTGCACGGCGACCCGAAGCGTTGGCACTCGCTCGTGCTGGCTGTAGGTGCCGGCCAGGAGGTCACCCAGACGCTTCGACTTGCCGTTCAGCAGTGCCGTCGTGGCGGCCAGGCCGCCGAAGGTGAGGTAGATCTCGATCACGCCGAGCAGTGCGCGGATGAAGGCGTGCCGCAACTGGATTGCGCCGCCGTCGTCTCGCACGATCCGCGCCCCGATGGCGAGTTTGCCCAGGGATCGCCCGCCGGAGAGTGTTTCGACGGTCATCGGCACAACCAGGATGGAGAACACCAGCCCCACGATGCCGAGAGCCCGCACGAGCGCATCGTCGAGGGCCTGACCGGCCAGGATCGAGACGATGTAGGCCATCGCGAGGAAGAGCAGCAGGTACGCGACCCAATCGATGATCGTGCCCGCTGCCCGCAGGATGACGCTGGCCGGCCGCACGTCGAGCGCGACGGCCTCCCCCGTGAGGAGTTCATACTCGCTCAGCGGATACTCGCCGTGATCGGCCACATTAGCGGACTGCGCCATGTCTACTATTAGAACAGATGGACCTTGACGCGTATTCAGCGGCGCACCGCGCCGAATGGGGCCGCCTGGCCGAACTCGGCTCGCAGCGGCGGCTGTCCGG
Organism: Cryobacterium sp. TMT2-10; assembly: GCF_004403075.1. NCBI lineage: Bacteria > Bacillati > Actinomycetota > Actinomycetes > Micrococcales > Microbacteriaceae > Cryobacterium > Cryobacterium sp. TMT2-10. The sequence continues at coordinate 1,502 of NZ_SOGW01000096.1, forward strand.
CGCGCAATCCGACGAGCTGATCGAGCGTTATCAGGCGGGTGCGACGCAGCTCTCCTTCATCAAGACCACCACCGGGTCGACCGTGCAGGGCGACCGTCTTTCCGTGGCGCTGTCCCGGGCCCGGTTGAGGTTCACCGGCGCCAGCGCCAGCGTGGTCTCCCAGATTCCGCGGTTCTTCGTGCTGCAGCTGCCGGCGGCCCTCTATCGCCTGCGCTGGCTGACCCTGGCGGTGGCGTTGGTCACGGTCGTGGTGGCCGGCCTCTACGCGATGTGGGTATCCGGGGACCCGCAGGTACTCGCCAACATCGGCTCCGACGCGCAGCTCCAAAAACTCGTCAACGAAGACTTCGTCAACTACTACTCCGAGAACCCGGCGGCATCCTTCACCGGCCAGGTCTGGACCAACAACGCGTGGATCGCCGCCCAGTGCATCGCCTTCGGCATTCTCGGCGTGTACGTGCCTTACATCGTGCTGCAGAACGCGCAGAACGTGGGGATCACGGCAGCCGTCATGTTCGCCTACGGCAAGGGCGACGTGTTCTTCCTCTACATCGCCCCGCACGGCATGCTCGAACTGACCGCCATCTTCGTGGCCGCCGCCGGAGGGCTCCGCATTTTCTGGGCCTGGATCGCCCCGGGCCCCCGCACCCGCGGCCAGGCCCTGGCCGAAGACGCGCGCGCACTGTCCACGGTGGCGATCGGTCTGATGTTCGTCCTGCTGGTCTCCGGGGTGATCGAGGGTTTCGTCACCCCGGCACCCTGGCCCTGGCCGGTCAAGATAGGCATCGGGGCTGCTGCCCTGCTGGCGTTCCTGGCCTACATGCTGGTGCTCGGCGGCCGCGCGGTGCGGGCGGGGGAGACCGGCGACCTGGCCGAATTCGAGGCCGGCAGCACTCGGATCTACGCGGCGTAGCCCTGCAGATCACCAGCCGCGGCCCGTGGCGCGAGCGCCCGCGGCCCGCGACTCAGAGGCGGCCGGCCGACTTCAAGGCGATGTACCGGTCGGCCAGGTCCGGCGGCAGATCGGCGGGCGCCCCGGTGACGACGTCCGCGCCCTGCTGACGGATGGCGGCCGACACCCGGGCCACGTCCAGCAGGGCCCGTTCGGCCGCCGCCGCCCGGTAGATCTCCTCGCGGTTGCCGCGTTCGCGGGTGGCCTGCAGGGTGGTGGGGTCGGTGACGGATGCCACGACGACGGTGTGGTGCCGGGTCAGCTGCGGCAGCATGGAGAGCAGCGCACTCGAGGCGCCGGCCGCATCGATCGAGGTGATCAGCACCACCAGTGCTCGCTGGGTGGTGACCTGGCGCACCTGGCCGGGCACCGAGGACCAGTCGGTCTCGATCAGCTCGGGTTCGATCATGGCCATCGTGTCGACCATGCGGGAGAGCAGCTCCGCTCCCTGCGCGCCCTGCACCCGCCCACGGGTGCGGCGGTCGTAGGCGATGAAGTCGACGCGGTCGCCGGCCTTCGATGCCAGTGCGGCGAGCAGCAGCGACGCCTCGAAGGCCGTGTCGAGGCGGGGCTCGTCGTCCACCCGCGCCGCCGAGGTGCGGCCGCTGTCGACGACGATGACGACCCGGCGGTCCCGTTCGGGCCGCCAGGTGCGCACCATGGTGTCGCCGCGCCTGGCCGTGGCCCGCCAGTCGATGGAGCGCACGTCGTCGCCCCGAACGTACTCGCGCAGGGAATCGAATTCGGTGCCCTGACCGCGCACCAGCAGGCTGGTGCGCCCGTCGAGTTCCTTGAGCCGGGTGATCCGCGAGGGCAGGTGTTTGCGCGCGTTGAAGGGCGGCAGAACCCGGATGCGCCCCGGCGCCAGCAGCGTCGCCTGCCGCGCCCACAGCCCGAGTGGCCCGGATGAGCGCACGGTCACCTGCTCCACCCTCCGCTCGCCGCGCCGAATCGGGGTCAACGTCAGCGACGCCAGGCGTCGTTCCCCGCGCGGCACGGTCAGCGGGGTGCGGTTGTTCCCGGCGCCGGCGGAGGGCTGCCAGGCATCCCGCAGCACCAGTCTCAGGTCCCGGGTACCGGTGTTGCTCAGGTACAGGTCGCTCGTCACGGACTCGCCCAGGCGCACCCGGGCGGGCAGGTTCCTGGCCAGGCCGATCGCGCGGGGCGACCCGGCGAGCGACAGGTCGAGGATGCCGAGGGCCAGCACGGTCAGCAGCCACAGCCCGAGCACGGCCGCCGCGGTGCCGGGCGTTCGCCCGAGCAGCACGATCGGCACGACGCCGAGGGCGACGAGGGCGACGAACCGGCCGGTGAGCGTCACGTTAGATCGGGACCTGCACCTGAGCGAGCACCGCGCGCAGGATCGCGTCCACCGACACGCCTTCGAGTTCGGCTTCGGGCCGCAGCTGCAACCGGTGCCGCCAGACCGGCAGCACCATGGCCTGCACGTGGTCGGGGGTGATCGAGTCGTACCCGCTCAGCCAGGCCCAGGCCTTCGCCGACGCGAGCAACGCCGTCGTGCCGCGCGGGCTGACCCCGAGCTTCACCGACGGGCTGCGCCGGGTGGCCCGGGCCAGGTCGACGATGTAGCCGAGCACGTCCGCGCTGGCGCCCACGGATGCCGCCGCCGCCTGCGCCGCCCTCAGCTCGTCCGGGCCGAGCACGGCGGTCACCCCGGCTCCGGCCAGGTCGCGCGGGTTGAAGCCGGTCGCGTGCCGCCGCAGCACCTCGAACTCCGCGTCGCGCTCCGGGATGTCGAGCACGAGCTTGAGCAGGAATCGGTCCAGCTGTGCCTCCGGCAGCGTGTAGGTGCCCTCGTATTCGATCGGGTTCATTGTCGCCGCGACGATGAATGGATCCGGCAGGGGAAGGGAAACGCCGTCGACGCTGACCTGTCGTTCCTCCATCGCCTCCAGCAGGGCCGATTGGGTCTTCGGCGGGGTGCGGTTGATCTCGTCGGCCAGCAGGATGTTCGTGAACACCGGCCCTTTCCGAAATTCGAACTCGCCGACCCTGGCGTCGTACACGAGCGAACCGGTCACGTCCCCCGGCATCAGGTCGGGGGTGAACTGCACCCGCTTGGTCTCCAGGCTGAGCGCGTGGCTGAGCGAGCGCACGAGGAGGGTCTTGGCGACCCCCGGCACACCCTCCACCAGCACGTGACCGCGGGCCAGCAGCGCGATGATCAGGCCCGTCACGGCGCCGTCCTGCCCGACGACGGCCTTGCCGACCTCGGTGCGCACCTGGGCGAGCGAGCCTCGCAGGGTATCGACAGCGGTGTGAGTGCTCATGAGTCCATTCTTCCGGGTGGCGGTGGGGTTATCGCTCGGCTGGTCGCCCGCTCGAGCTCCTGGAGGCGGTCGGAGAGGGCGACCAGCTCGGCATCGGTCGCGGGCACGCGGTCGACGAGGACGGACCGCACCTCGCCGCTCGGCCGGTCGGTCACCCGGGCCACGGCCTGGATCACGTCGTCGAGGTTCGCCAGGCGGGACAGCCCGACCTGGCCGGCGAGGCGCTGCACGGCCCCGACCCGCAGCGCGTCGAGAGCACGCAGGCGGGCGCCGCTGCGGGCGTACAGGCGGGCCCGGCCCTCCATCGTTTCGCTGGCACGCACGGTGACCGGCAGATTCTCGGCGACGAGGGGACCGAACCTCCTCCCGCGCCAGATCATCGCGGCCAGAGTGACGAAGACGAGGATCACCAGGGTGGGGGTGACCCAGCCTGGCGTCAGCTCGCCGAGCGAGGGGGGCCCGGTCCGCTCCACGTCCGCGATCGTCGGCAGGTACCAGACGACCTCGTCACCGGCTCCGAGCAGGTTGAGCGCGAGGGCCGCGTTTCCGGCGAGGGCGATCCGGTCGTTGCTGAACAATGAATCGTCCGCCACCAGAGTCAGGGTCCGACCAGATGCGACGCGTTCGACCACGGAGAACGCGCCGGTTGCCGAGGTGAAGCAGCCGGTCAGACCGGCCGAACCGGCCGGGAAGGTGAGTGTGCGCTCGCCGGGGGGCAGGGTCCCCGCTTTCACCGCGGCCGGCACGGAGCATCCGGCCGGCGCAGCCTTCTTGTCGGCGACGCCGCCGAAACCCACCTCGGGGGCGAGCGTCTGCAGCAGCAGGAAATCCGGGCCGGCGACCACGGTGCGCGGTGCCAGGCCGGCCATGGCGGTGAGCCGGTCGGCGGTGAGGAGTCCGCCCTCGTCGAAGAAGAAGACGGTCGGGTTCTCGGCCCGCCCGGCCGCGGTGCGCGCCTCGGCGAGGGTGTCGGCCACCGTCACGGACACGCCCTCGTGCTGCAGAACTTCGACCAGGGCCCGGCCGCCGGGCTGGGCGGCGCTGTCTGCGGCGAGGGGAGGCTTGCCCGCGCTGGTGCCGCCGGCGAGGAGCGTGGCGACGATCGCGACGAGAAGGGCCCCCGCCCCGGCCAGAACCCAGAACCGCACCCTGCGACCGGTGGCGCGCAGGGTCGGCGTGAGGGCGATCGCGTTCTCGGTCGACGGGCCGGCCGCAGAGACCGGGGTGACCGTCGCCGGCGCAGCCGCCTGCACGGTGGCTCCCCGGGGCGCGGGCGTCATGCGAGGGCCGACGGGGCGGGATCTTCGCGGCGTGCGGGCCGAGCGGAGCGGAGGTCGGCCTCGAGTGCGGCCAGCGCGAGGAAACGGGCCTCCGTGCCGACCACCCCGAGATAGCGCACCCCGTCGAAGGTCTCGGCGGCCTCGGCCAGCCTGACCGTCTCCGCGGGGAACGCCTCGGCCGCCCGGGCGGCGAACGAGTGCGCGGTGGTGCCGGGCAGGGCGACCAGGATCGTGCGCTCGGACAGCTCACGCGCCAGCGCGCGGAACATCTCCGCACTGGCCAGGCTCCAGTCCCGGTGGGAGGCCGCGGCGAGAGCCGCTCGGCGCAGGTCCGCGGCGGACCGGCGGTCGTCGACCCCGAACAGGTCGGCCGGAAGGCGGCTGCGCCGGTTCAGCCGGGGCAGCCCGAAAATGAGCAGCGCCGGCACGACGATGGCCGCCAGCACCACCGTGACGATGAGCGGAATCCAGCCGGCGAGGCCATCACCGGACGGTGCGGTGAGTGAACCGAACCAGTCGAGCACGGCCGAGGACACCCGGTCGAACCAGGTCGGCCGGGCCGCCTGGTAGGGGGCCTTGGCGAGTTCTTCCCGCAGCCACCGCTGCGCCTCGGGTGCGTCCGGATCGACCGGAATCGTTCCCCGCACCATCGTTTCGAGCCCCCAGTCGATCATGCCCGCACGGTCTCCGGCCCTGAAACCGCCGGGGTCGACACCAGGTAGGGGTCAGGCACGTCGCTGCCGGGGACCGATTCGACGAAGCGCGCCAGTTCGAGGTCGAGGCCTTCCTTGCGCATCCGCAGGTCGATGTAGATCAGGGCGGTCGTGGCCGACTGCACCACCGACACCACGGCGCCGAGCACCAATGCGACGAAGATGATCAGCACGTACAGGATGACCGAGGGCAGGTAGGCGTCCAGGGCCGCGTTCGGGTCGACGAGAGACACGGCGACGCCGAACAGAAGCGACAGCGGTGTCGACACCACCTGGGCCACGATGTTGACGATGGCGGCAACCAGGAACTGCACGCCCAGGGTGCGCCAGAAGTAGCCCTGGGTGAGCGACCAGGATCGACGCACGGCCGCCCCGATGCCCAGGCGCTCGAGCACGATCAGGCTCGGCACGAGCGAGGTCCTCGTGAACAGCCAGGCGCCGAGGGAGAGGAGCGCGAGCGAGCCGAGGATGCCGCTGACCACGGCCAGCGCCACCCACCCTCCGCCGATCATGACGAAGGCCGCCACTGCGCCCGCCACCACGCCGATCCCCACGATCAAGCCGGCGCTGAGCAGGCAGGTCCAGAGCGCCAAAGGCCACAGGCGGCGTCCCGCCGAGCGCCACAGCGCCCCGAGCCGGAGTTTCTCGCCGAGCGTGGCCCGGGCCACCTCGACCACGATGACGCCCTGCAGCAGGGCGGACGCGAGCACGGACAGGGCCAGCGGCACGAGCGCCGAGAGCACGATCGTCAGGGTGGCGCCGGCCTCGACCTGGGCGCGGTCCTCGATCGGGGCGCTGGCGACGCGGTCGAGCGCGAAGAAGGTGACGAGCCCGACCACGACGAGCGTGATGAGGGTGATGGCGCCCTGCACGAGCAGGGCGCTGCCGAAGGTGGCCTTCGGGTTGCGCCGGAGAACCTGGAACGGCGCCCAGAGCAGGGTGCCGAAGCCGAGCGGTCGCAGCGGGATCAGTCCCGGACGCGGCGGCGGGGTCCACGCGCCGGTCGGAGGCTGTGCGCCGAAGGCAGGAGCAGGGCGCCCGTCATCGTTCGGGGAGTGCCAGTTCTGCGGGTCCGTCACGGATCCTATGCTGGCATACCTCGGCCCTGAATAAGGATGTTGAGCGGTCACACGGCACACTCGACTACTCTTAGCCCAGAGATTGACTGACTCACCGGGGTATTTTGGGTGACTGAGTGGAAAACGGTTTGATGAACGCACGTATTTTGGTCGTCGATGACGACACCGCACTGGCAGAGATGATCGGCATCGTGCTCAACGCCGAGGGGTTCGACCCGGTCTTCTGCGCGGACGGCTCCCTCGCGCTGGAGGCATTCCGCGCCGCCAAACCGGATCTCGTGCTGCTGGACCTGATGCTGCCGGGCCTGGACGGAATCGAGGTGTGCAGCCTCATCCGTGCCGAGTCCGGAACGCCCATCATCATGCTCACCGCTCGAACGGACACGACCGACGTCGTCAAAGGCCTCGAATCCGGCGCGGACGACTACATGGTGAAACCGTTCAACCCCAAGGAACTCGTCGCCCGCATCCGGACGCGCCTGCGGCCGGTCTCGACGGACACGATTTCCAGCCTGCAGATCGGGGACCTGGTCGTCGACGCCGCCGGGCACGAGGTGCGGCGGGGCGATCGCCAGATCAACCTCACGCCGCTCGAGTTCGACCTGCTCCTCGCGCTCGCCTCCAAGCCGCAGCAGGTCTTCACCCGCGAGATGCTGCTCGAGCAGGTCTGGGGTTACCACTACAAGGCGGATACCCGCCTGGTGAATGTGCACGTCCAGCGTCTGCGGGCCAAGGTCGAAGACGACCCGGACAACCCCCGCATCGTGATGACGGTGCGCGGCGTCGGCTACCGGGCCGGCGTGGCCGGGTAGGTTTTTCGTGGTCGTTCGCACCGGAGCCGCCCGCTTCACCTGGCGGGACTGGCGGGACTGGCGGGACTGGCGGGACTGGCCCGCCCGGATCGCCGCGACCTGGCGCTCGTCCCTGCAATTCCGCACGGTGACCATCACTGTGGCACTGTCGGGCATGGCGATCGGCGTGGTCGGGGTCTACGTGTCCGTCAGCGTGGGCAACGACCTCTTCCAATCCCGTCTCAGCCAGGTCCTGGTCGATTCGAGCCGGGCGACCGCCGCCGCGCAGGGCATCTTCGACGCCTCCGACGCCGCGGACCGGGTGGAGGTGCAGGCACTGGTCGGTTCCGCCCGCACCCTGATCACCGCGGCGTCCTCGAGCCAGCTGATCGCCATCTTCCGCGTGCCCGGGCAGGACGCCTCGACCGTGGCTCCCCAGGATTCCTCCTCCTTCGGCGATTCGAACGGAGTCATCACGAGCGATCTCCGCTCCTCCGTGCAGGACAACGCCGGGGAACAGTTCTGGCAGTCGGTGACGCTCGCGACGGATGACGGCGGGCAGGCCCCGGGGATCGTCGTCGGGTCGCAGATCGCGGTCCCGGTCGCCGGCCGGTACGAGCTCTACATCGGCTACAGCCTGGCCGACGCCGAGTCGACGCTGCTCTTCGTGCAGCGCACCCTCGGCGTGGCGGGCCTGATCCTGATCCTGCTGATCGGCGGGGTGACCTGGATCGTCGTGCGCTTCGTGGTGACGCCCATCCGCGTTGCGGCCGCCACCAGCCAGAGGCTCGCCTCCGGTGACCTCGGCGTCCGGATCCCGGAGAAGGGGGAGGACGTCATCGCGACCCTTGCCCGGTCGTTCAACGGGATGGCGGACAGCATGCAGAGCCAGATCAAGGAGCTTGCGGACCTCTCCGAGGTGCAGCAGCGCTTCGTGTCCGACGTCTCCCATGAACTCCGCACCCCGCTGACCACCATCCGGCTGGCCGGCGACGTGCTCTACGACCAGCGGTCCACCTTCCCGCCGGCCATCGAACGCACTGCCGAACTCCTGCACACCCAGGTCGAACGGTTCGAACTGCTGCTGAGCGACCTGCTCGAGATCAGCAAGTACGACGCGGGCTCCGTGCAGCTGGAGACCGAGCCGACCAACCTGGTGCACCTCGCCGAGGACGCCATCGACGGTCTGCGATCCCTGGGTGAGTCGAAGGGCACCGATCTCATGCTGGTCGCGCCGGGCGGGCATCTGGACGCCGAGGTCGACCCCCGCCGCATCCGTCGGATCATGCACAACCTGATCGGCAACGCGATCGAGCACGGGGAGGGCCGGCCCATCATCGTGTCCGTCGACAGCAACGAAAGCGCCGTGGCGCTGTCCGTGCGTGACTACGGGATGGGCATGAGCCCGGCCGAGATGGCTCACGTCTTCGACCGGTTCTGGCGCGCCGACCCGTCCCGCAAGCGCACCATCGGCGGCACGGGTCTCGGCCTGTCCATCTCCCTCGAGGACGCGGTCGTACACGGCGGCTGGCTGCAGGTCTGGTCCCGGCCGGGTGAAGGGTCCTGTTTCCGGCTGACCCTGCCCCGACTGGCGAACGGCGAGTTGTCGACGTCGCCGAGCCCGCTGCCGCCGGACGATGCCGGGGCGGCGAGTCCCGCCGCCGTCCTCCGCGGAACGGAGGAGAACGATGCATGACCGCACCCGATTCCTGGGCGCACTGGCCGTGTGCGCGCTGCTGCTGACCGGATGCTCCGGCATCCCGAGCGAGGGCGGGGTACGAGCCGGCCAGGCCGCGCAGCCCGGCTCCACGCCGGCGCCCGTCTTCCTGCCGTCCCGGCCGCAGAAGGACGCCAGCCCCGAAGGGATCCTGCGCGGCTTCATCGACGCCGCCACCAGCCCGGAGAACGACTACGCGATCGCCCGGGAGTTCCTGGCGCCGAACTACAGCGGCGCGTGGGAGCCAGACACCGGTGTGACCATCGACGACGGAACCGGCCGCAGCATCGTCGCGGTGGGAGACACCCAGCAGATGCAGTTCTCGGTCAACCCGGTCGCCGAGGTCGACGCGGCCGGTGAGTACCGCGAGATGGAGTCCTCCGCGGCGGTCTCCCTTCGCTACCAGTTCGTGCAGGTCGGCGGGCAGTGGCGGATCAGCGCGGCACCGAACGGCACGGTGATCGACCGGAACATCTTCGGTGACGTGTTCACCTCCCAGGCCCTCTACTTCTTCGACCCGGGCTACGCCTATCTGGTGCCCGACCTGCGCTGGTACCCGCGCGGGGCGGCCACCCTGACGAAGATCGTCAACGGCCTGCTCGGCGGACCCAGTCCATGGCTCAGCAAGGCCGTCTCGACGGCTTTCCCGGACGGCACCAAGCTCACAGCGGATGCCGTTCAGGTCGTCGCGCGGGACGCCAAGGTCGACCTCAACAGCGAAGCCCTCAACGCCGACCGGGTCACCCTGCAGCGGATGGAGGCCCAGCTCCGCGCCAGCCTGCCGCCCGGGCTGACCGTGAGCATCACCATCAACCGCAACTCGCAGGAGATCGGCGACCTGGGCGCCAGCGCCCCGGCCCTGAACCCCCGCGTCGACGCCCGGGCGCTGATCCTCCGGGAGGGGGAATTCGGCTTCCTCGCCGCGACCGGCAAGGCCATCACGTCCATCCCAGGCCTATCGGAGACGGTCGTTTCCCTGAACCCGACCGCCGTCGTGCTCTCGCCGGGCCAGACGATGGCGGCTGTCCTGGCCGCCGGGGGCGTGTACGGGGTGCGGGTCGGCGACGACCCCGTACTGCTCGACCCGCGTGCGGGCCTGATCCCGCCCGCGGTGGACAACTTCGGGTTCGTCTGGTCCGTGCCGTCGAGCCGGCCGGGGGAGCTGTTCGTGTACGGGCTGAACGGGGACGCCGTCGCCGTGCCGACGCCCTGGTCGGAAGCCTCGGCGATCCAGTCGCTGCGGGTGTCGCGGGACGGCACCCGGCTGATCGCTCTCCTCCGGAACGGGACGGACACGCGGTTCGTCGTCGTGGCGATCACCCGGGAGAAGAACATGCCGGTCTCCCTCGGCGACGCGGTGCAGCTGGCCTCCGAGGCCGGTGTCCCCGTCGACGCAACCTGGATCGACGAGCTCACGGTGGCCTACCTGAACCGGTTGTCGAGCGGAGAGGAACGGATCGTGACCCAGCAGCTCGGCGGCGTCAGCGCCCGCCTCGAGTCCGCGCCGGACAGCACCGGGATCGTCGGCAGCAACAGCCTGCGCGACCTCCGGGCGATCTCGTCCACCGGGGGGCTCCTGGTGCAACGCGGGGTCGGCTGGCAGGAACGCCTCGGCGGTCTGACCCTCCTGGCCACCCAGCAGGGCATCGGCGGGTAGCTCCTCCACCGCCGCGCGGTGCCCCCGGCCCGCACAGGTCGGGGCCGCCGGACGCGCTCCGACGCGCCGGGGCGCACGCTGGCCGGATGAGGAGACCGGATCAAGCGGTGCGGGCCGCCCTCGACGCGTGGGCCGTGGTCATGCCCACCGTCTGCAGCGGCTGCGACGCCCCGGACCGCGCCCTGTGCCCCGCCTGCCGCCAGGCGTTGCTCCCGGCCGTGCATTCCTCCGAACGGCTGGGAGTGAGCATGTGGTCCGCCCTCGACTACACCGGAGTGCCCCGGCGCGTGCTGGGCGCCTTCAAGGACGGTGGGCGAACGGATGCCGCCGGCGCGCTCGCGGTGCCGCTGCGGGCGGCCATCGTCGCCGCCCTCGCCGCCCAACCGGAGCCGGGCATCCATCTGGTCACCATTCCCTCGTCCCGGGGCGCGTGGCGCAGCCGGGGCTACCACCCGGTGGAGTTGCTGCTGAGGCGGGCCGGGCTGCGCGCCAGCGGGGTGCTCAGGCCCTCCGCGGAGACGGTCGACCAGGTGGGTCTCGGCATCGAGGCCCGACGCCGCAACCGGGCCGGGTCGCTGACCGCCAGGCGGCCGCTCGGCGGTTTTCGGTGCCTGATCGTCGACGATATCCTGACCACCGGCGCCACCGTCCTCGAGGCGCGACGCGCCGTGCTGGATGCCGGCGGGCAGGTGGTCGGAGTGGCAACAGTGGCGGAAACACGGCGTCGTCATCCGGTCACCGGAGGTTCATCTGAAACTCGTTGACAAAAGCTGTGACTTATCCGGCGCACCGGGCTACGGTAATCATAAAGGCGCGTAATAATCGCCCAGATATGGGCGGTTCGCCAGATCTGGAGGTCGTCATGGAAACAAACATCGTGGGACGAAACCTGGGGATCACCGATCGTTTTCGGGAGTATGCCACCGAGAAGGCCGAGAAGGTCGCCGGCCTCGCGGACAAGGCCCTGGCTCTTGAAATCAAGCTGAGTCGGCACCGTGAGAAGAACGGGTCCACCGGAAATGACCGGGTCGAGTTGACCCTGATCGGCAAGGGTCCGATCGTTCGGGCCGAGGCGGACGGTTCCGACAAGTACGCCGCCTTCGACGTCGCGCTGGGCCGGTTGCTCGAGCGCGTGCGCCGGGCGAAGGACCGCCAGAAGGTGCACCGCGGCGGAGCCCACCGGCCGATCTCGCTGCACGACGCGGCATCCGTCGACTTCAGCGTCGTCGACATCAAGCCGGCCGACGCCGAGACCCTCGAGCGCGTGCGCACCGGGGCGATCAACATCGTCACCGATGAGGAAGCCGCGGCACCGGCAGAGGAGCCGGCCGAGGTCTACAGCCCGGTCGTCATCCGCCGCAAGGTGTTCGCCGCGTCCCCGATGACCGTCGACGATGCCCTGTACTTCATGGAACTCGTCGGGCACGACTTCTACCTGTTCCAGGACGCCGAGACGAAGCGCCCCAGCGTCGTCTACCGACGCAAGGGCTGGGACTACGGCGTCATCGAACTGGACGAGAACGCCGAAGAGGGCGGAGCGGCCGTGCAGTCGGCCGGATAACGCAGCCTCTGACCAACTAGCCTTGTTATAGTTGCCGAATATCGGTCGCTGCAAGCGTCCGACGACGACGACAGGCGTGTGCACACGCCGTGACGACTAGTGGAGTGCATTTCGTGGCCTCAATCCTGGAAAAGGTTCTTCGTGTTGGTGAAGGGCGCGTGCTGCGTCGCCTCGAGCAGTACGCGAAGGCCATCAACGCGCTCGAAGAAGACTTTGGCCACCTCACCGATGAGGAACTGAAGAACGAGACCGTGTTGCTGCGAGAGCGCTACTCGGGCGGTGAGTCGCTGGACGACTTGCTGCCCGAGGCGTTCGCGGCCGTGCGCGAAGCCTCCACCCGCACCCTCGGCCTGCGTCACTTCGACGTGCAGCTGATGGGCGGGGCCGCCCTGCACCTGGGCAACATTGCCGAGATGAAGACGGGTGAGGGCAAGACGCTGGTCGCCACGACCGCCGCCTACCTGAACGCCATCACCAGCCGCGGCGTGCACATCATCACGGTCAACGACTACCTCGCCAGCTACCAGAGCGAGCTGATGGGCCGCGTGTTCCGGGCCCTGGGCATGACCACCGGCTGCATCCTCTCCGGGCAGACGCCGGCCCAGCGCCACGACCAGTACCTCGCGGACATCACCTACGGCACGAACAACGAGTTCGGCTTCGACTACCTCCGGGACAACATGGCCTGGCAGGCATCCGACATGGTGCAGCGCGGGCACTACTACGCCATCGTCGACGAGGTCGACTCGATCCTGATCGACGAGGCGCGGACGCCGCTGATCATCTCCGGTCCGGCATCCGGCGAAGCGAACCGCTGGTTCACCGAGTTCGCCAGCCTGTCCAACCGGCTCATTCCCGACGTCGACTTCGAGGTCGACGAGAAGAAGCGCACCGTGGGCGTGCTGGAATCGGGCATCGAGAAGGTCGAGGACTACCTCGGCATCGACAACCTCTACGAGTCCGCGAACACCCCCCTGATCTCGTTCCTGAACAACGCCATCAAGGCCAACGCCCTGTTCAAGAAGGACAAGGACTACGTCGTGATGAACGGCGAGGTGCTCATCGTCGACGAGCACACCGGCCGCATCCTGATGGGCCGTCGGTACAACGAGGGCATCCACCAGGCCATCGAGGCCAAGGAGGGTGTGGCCGTCAAGGCAGAAAACCAGACCCTGGCCACGGTGACCCTGCAGAACTACTTCCGGCTCTACTCGAAGCTGTCCGGGATGACCGGTACGGCCGAGACCGAAGCCGCCGAGTTCATGAGCACGTACAAGCTCGGCGTGGTCTCCATCCCCACGAACAAGCCGATGAAGCGCATCGACCAGGCCGACCTCGTCTACAAGAACGAGGAAGCCAAATTCGGCCAGGTCGTCGAGGACATCGTCGCCCGGCACGAGAAGGGGCAGCCGGTCCTGGTCGGCACGACCAGCGTGGAGAAGAGCGAGTACCTGTCGCGGCTGCTGGCCAAGAAGGGCGTGCGCCACGAGGTCCTGAACGCCAAGAACCACGCCCGTGAGGCCGCGATCGTCGCGCAGGCCGGGCGTCTCGGTTCGGTCACCGTCGCCACCAACATGGCCGGTCGAGGAACCGACGTCATGCTCGGTGGCAACGCCGAGTTCCTCGCCGTCGCCGAGATGAACGCGAAGGGCCTGAGCCCGGTCGAGACGCCGGACGAGTACGAGACGGCCTGGGACGATGTGTTCGCGGGCGTCAGGGCCAAGGTCACCGAAGAGGCCGACAAGGTCGTCGAGGCCGGTGGCCTCTACGTGCTCGGTACGGAACGCCACGAGTCGCGCCGCATCGACAACCAGCTCCGTGGCCGCAGCGGCCGTCAGGGCGACCCCGGCGAGAGCCGCTTCTATCTGTCGCTCACCGACGACCTGATGCGCCTGTTCAACGCGGGTGCCGCCGAGAGCCTGATGGGTCGCCAGGGGATCCCCGACGACATGGCGATCGAGTCCAAGGTCGTCAGCCGCGCCATCCGCTCGGCGCAGTCGCAGGTTGAAGGCCGCAACGCGGAAATCCGCAAGAACGTGCTCAAGTACGACGACGTGCTGAACCGCCAGCGTGAGGCGATCTACGGGGACCGCCGCCACATCCTGGAGGGTGACGACCTGCACGAACGCACGCAGCGCTTCCTCGAGGACGTCATCGACGAGGTGCTCGACGTGCACACCGGCGACGGCAACGGCGATGACTGGGACTTCGACGCCCTCTGGACCGAACTCAAAACCCTGTACCCGGTGGGACTGACCATCGACGAGGTCGTCGCCGAGGCCGGGAACCGCGGCAAGATCAACCGCGACTTCATGCGACGCGAAATCATCTCGGACGCCAAGCTGGCCTACCAGCGCCGGGAAGAGTCCCTCGGTTCACCGGCGATGCGCGAACTCGAGCGTCGCGTGGTGCTGTCGGTCATCGACCGCCGGTGGCGCGAACACCTCTACGAGATGGACTACCTCAAGGACGGCATCGGCCTGCGCGCCATGGCCCAGCGCGACCCGCTGGTGGAATACCAGCGCGAGGGCTTCGCGATGTTCCAGCAGATGATGGGCCAAATCCGCGAGGAGACCGTCGGCTTCCTCTTCAACCTCGAGGTCGAGGTCAGCCAGGCCCCCGGTGCCGTGGCCAGCCCCGTCGTCGCGGCCAAGGGGCTCGCCCCGGCCGACGCCGCTGAGGAGAAGCTCAGCTTCACCGCCCCGAGCGACTCGGGCGGAGTCGAGGTGCGCGACCAGCGCGGCCAGATCCAGCAGGCGGCCACGGACCGTGCCCGCCGGGCCGGCGCCGCCACCCCCGCCGCCGACGAGACGGATGCCGCCCC
>NZ_SOGW01000082.1:0-18906 GCF_004403075.1 Cryobacterium sp. TMT2-10
AACACCCTCCGCCTTCGATTAACAGCGTCCACGCCGGGCCAGTCCGATCTGACTAGACGTGTACCGCTACCGACAATCGATTAGGACTCACTCATCTAGAGGCCGAGGGCCGCGTGCCGGGTGCGGGAGGCCGCGGCCAGGGCATCCGGGATCACCGAGGCGAGGCCGGTTCCGGCCAGCCAGGCACCGGTCAGTTCGAGCCCGGGGGTCGCGGCCAGCAGTTCGCGCACCTGGGTCACCCGGGCGGGGGCGCCCACGGTTGCCGGTGACAGGGCGTCGCCCCAGACGGTGCGGGCGAAGCCCTGCACGGCCCCGGCGTCGAGGTCGACACCCAGGATCGTGCGGGCGTCCCGGAGGGCGAGGGCGAGCAGTTCCTGGTCGGACAGGGCGGCGGTGGGGCTGTCCTGGCCGGCCCGGCCGTAGGACAGACGGATGACGTGGCGCCCCGGACCGGCGGCCGCGGCCACCCATTCCCACTTGGCGGTCACGTGGGTGAGCGCCTTGGCGGTCACCCCGGGCGTGCCGGAGGCGACGAGCGCGCCGGTGCCGCGCGGATTCGCGTCGAGCTCCGGTGCGTCGATCACGATCGTGGCGAGCTCGATCGCCGTGGGGCTCGGCCAGGCGAGTTCGGCGAGCGCCGCATGGGCCGGGCTGAGGGAGGCGACGAGGCCGAGCGCCTGTGCGCCCGGGGTCGCGATGATGACGAAGCGGGCGTCGAGGGGCTCCGGGCCCGCGGCATCCGCGGCGGGCGTGGCGGCATCCCCCGGCGTCGCGGCGGTTGCCGGCGTCGAAGCCGTTGCCGTCATTGCGGCAGCCGGGCGGCGGGTGACCGTCCAGGTCGGTTCCTCGTCGCTGCCGGCGCGGCGGAGCGCGGTGACAGGCGCATCCGTCTCGATCTGCACGCCGAAGTGCTCGAGATCGGCGACCAGCGCCCCGACCAGGCTGGACATGCCGCCGTGGAGGCCGGCCACGGCGGAACCGGCCGGCGCGGCCGAACGCAACGACAGGACGGCGCCGGAGAGGGAACCCGTCACGGTCAGCGCTGAGTTGAGCCCGGGGGCGACGACGTCGACCTCGAGGTCGTCGGCCGACGACGAGTACACGCCCGTGGTGACCGGTTCGACGAGCCGGTCGAGCACCCGGCGTCCCATCCGCTTGCGCACGAGTTCGCCCAGGCTGTGTTCGCGGCCGATCGTCAGAACCGGCATCAGCCGGTCGAGGTAGGCGCGCAGGGCGCCGCTCCAGCCGATCACCCGCCGCACGTCATCGGCCAGGGGCGAACCGGGGATGCCGAGTACGCCCGCCTTGGGCAGGGGAACGCTGAGGGAACCGCCGGGCGTGCGGTCGTCGGGCAGGTGGAGCCAGGCCCCGGCGGGATTCGGGGCCACGATCCGGTCGGTCAGCCCGAGGCCGTCCACGAACTCGGCGACGGCGTTGCGTCGCACGGCGAAACTCTCGGCGCCGCTGTCGAGGCGGAGGCCGGCCACCTCGTGGCTGCCGACCGCACCGCCGAGCGCGGCGGTGGCCTCGAGGACGGTGACGCTGAGCCCGATTCGCGCACAGGCGCGGGCGGCCACGAGACCGGCCACCCCGCCGCCGATGACGATGACGTCTTTCATGCGCCGGCGGTGACCTCGTGTACGAAGGCCACCAGGCGGGTGAGAACGTTCGGGTCGGTCAGGGGCGGCACGCCGTGGCCCAGGTTCAGCACGTGCGACGGCGCCGTGCGGCCGCGCTCGAGCACGTCGAGAACGTGCGCCTCGAGCACCGGCCACGGGGCGGCGAGCATCGCGGGATCCACGTTGCCCTGCACGGGGACCAGGCCGCCGAGTCGGCGGTTGGCCTCGTCGAGAGGAACCCGGTAGTCGACGCCGACGACGTCGGCGCCGACGCCGTGCATCTCCTTGAGCAGTTCGCCGGTGCCGACGCCGAAGTGCACGACCGGGACGTTGCGGCGCACGGAGGCCGCGGCATCCGTGTCGGTGGTGTCGGCGGCGCCTGTGCCGGCGGCCCCTGCGGCCGAGCCCTCGTCGTAGGTGAGGTCACGCACGTGGGCGATCGCCGCGGCCGACGCCGGGGCGACGTACCGGGTGTAGTCGTCCAGGGAGAGCGCGCCCGCCCAGGAATCGAACAGCTGCGCGGCGCTGGCGCCGGCCAGGACCTGGGCGCGCAGGAAGCGCCCGGTGACCTCCGCCGTCCAGGCCATCAGGGCCGCCCAGGCGTCGGGGTCGGCGTGCATGAGCGTGCGGGCGTGGATGTGGTCCTTGGACGGTCCGCCCTCGACGAGGTAGGCCGCCAGGGTGAACGGGGCGCCGGCGAAACCGATCAGCGGCGTCGACCCCAGCTCGGCCACGGTGCGGGCGACGGCCTGGCCGATGGGCGCGAGGGTCTGCTCGAGCACGGCCGGATCGAGGGCGGTGAGCTCCGCGACATCCTTGGCGGTGCGCACGGCCTGGCCGAGCACCGGGCCCATGCCGGCGACGATCTCCACGTCGACGCCGACCAGCTTGAGCGGGATGACGATGTCGCTGAACAGGATGCCGGCGTCGACGTTGTGACGGCGCACGGGCTGCAGCGTGATCTCACTCGCCATCTCCGGGTCGAGGCAGGCGTCGAGCATGCGGGTGCCGACCCGCAGCGACCGGTATTCGGGCAGCGATCGACCGGCCTGCCGCATGAACCAGACCGGCGTCACGTCCGGTCGGGTGCCCTGGTAGGCGCGGATGAGGCGGGAATCGGTGGTGAGTCCGGTGGCCAGAGGGTGTTGCGCGTCGAGGTTCATTGCCTTGATTCTGTCAAACTTCCAAGCCGCGGGCGATTCCGCCCCCTCCGGGGCGTCGTAGACTCGGTGAGTGTTGATCTGCCTGTCCGCCAGCCACAAGAACTCCAGCTTCGAGGTGCTGGAGAGATTGTCCGTCGGCTCAGGCGACACGGCCGAAGACATCCTGGAGCGGCATCCCGCCCTGGTCGGAGCCGTCATCGTCGCCACCTGCAACCGTTTCGAGGCCTACCTCGACCTCGACGAACCGGCGGGGGCATCCCCCCTGACGGCCATTCACGCCGCTATCGACGGGGTCAGCGCAAGCACGGGCGTCACCGCCGAGGTCCTCCGGGGCACCCTGGACCTCGTGCACGGCAGCAGCGTCGCCGAGCACCTCTTCGCCGTCACCAGCGGGCTCGAATCCGTCGTCGTCGGCGAGGGCGAGATCGCCGGCCAGGTGCGACGCTCGCTTGAGCAGGCCCGCCTCGGCGGCACCACGAGCCCCGAACTGGAGCGCCTCTTCCAGCGCGCCTCCCAGACCTCCCGCGGTGTCAAGAACCGCACCGGGATCGGCGCCGCCGGCCGTTCGCTGGTGCGCCTCGCGCTCGAACTGGCCGAGAGCCGCGTCACGGACTGGGGCCAGACCCGCGTTCTCCTCGTCGGCACCGGCCGGTACGCCGGCGCCTCCCTCGCCGCCCTGCGCGACCTCGGCGCCGAGGACGTGCGGGTGTACTCCCCGTCGGGCCGCGCCCGCAAATTCGCCTCCTCGCACCAGATCACCGCCGTCGCCGAGGCGGACTTCGCGGCGGAATCGGCCCTGGCCGACCTCATCCTCACCTGCACGACCGCCGACGACCACGTGGTCAACGCGGCGCTTCTCCGCGCCGGCCTGGCCGTCACGGCGCAGACCCCGGTCGGAGGCGCCCTGCCGCACCTTCCCTCCTGCCCGACGGATGCCGCGGCCGAGGCCCCGCGCCGGCTCATCATCGACCTGGGGCTGCCGCGCAACGTCGACCCCGACGTCACCGAACTGGCGGGGGTGGAACTCCTCGACCTCGAGACCATCCGCATCCACGCGCCGTTGGAAGAGCTCAATGCCACCAGCGACGCCCGCCTGATCGTGGGCCGCGCGGCGCGCAAATTCTCCGCGGTCGCCGAAGAACAGAGCCTGGCCCCGGCCGTCGTCGCGTTACGCAGCCACGTCTTCGACATCCTCGACGGCGAGATCCTGCGGGCCCGCGGCCGGGGCGACTCCAGCGAGCAGACCGAGGCTGCCCTGCGCCACCTCGCCGGCGTGCTGCTGCACACCCCGATGGTGCGGTCCCGCGAACTGGCCCGCGCCGGCGAGCAGGCCGCGTACCTGACCGGGCTCGGCGCCCTGTTCGGCATCGAGGTTCAGCTTCCAGCCGCCGGTTCGTCGGCCACGGTGGCCGATATCGGCCCCGCGGCATCCTGACCCCGTCTTCGTCCGGGCATCCGTCTCCCGCCGCCTCTTGCGGCTAATTCAGGAGAAACGCCGAGCCGGGCCGCCGGCGTCCCGCCGTTCCGGGCCTGCCCGGGCTCCCGTCCGGGTTTCCTCCTGAGTTAGCCCCACCGGCCGGGTTTCCTCCTGAGTTAGCCCCACCGGTCACCCCGCTCTTCCGAGTCAGCCCCGCAGACCACCCCGCCTCGCTACCCGGTCACCGGCAACTCTCCGGGTCGCCCAGGTGCCCAGCACGTGCATAACTCCTGCAATTCGTCGCGCGGGGCGGCCGGCGCCCCGGAAACACGCGGGAGCGCGGCCGGGCCGTGTCGAATTGCAGGAGTTATGCGCACAAACCGGCGGCGACGCCGACAGACCCCGGCGACGGGGCGCCGACGACGGCCGAATGCCGGCTAGGCGCCGCGGAGGCGCACGGCGAGGTAGGCGTCGAGCGCGTCGAGCGGCACGCGCTCCTGCGCCATGGTGTCGCGGTCGCGCACGGTGACGGCCTGGTCCTCGAGCGAGTCGAAGTCGACCGTGACGCAATACGGGGTGCCGATCTCGTCCTGGCGGCGGTAGCGCCGGCCGATCGCGCCGGCGTCGTCGAAGTCGACGTTCCACGACTCGCGCAGCCGCGCCGCGAGGGATTTCGCCATCGGCGACAGCGCCTCGTTGCGGGACAGGGGCAGCACGGCGACCTTGATCGGCGCGAGGCGCGGGTCGAGCTTCAGCACGGTGCGCTTGTCGACGCCGCCCTTCGCGTTGGGCACTTCCTCCTCGTGGTACGCGTCCACGAGGAACGCCATCAGCGAGCGGGTGAGGCCGGCAGCGGGCTCGATCACGTACGGGACCCAGCGCTCGTTCTTCGTCTGGTCGAAGTAGGAGAGGTCCTTTCCGGATGCCGCGGCGTGCGTCTTCAGGTCGAAGTCGGTGCGGTTCGCGACGCCTTCGAGCTCGCCGAATTCACTGCCGCTGAAGCCGAAGCGGTATTCGATGTCCACGGTGCGCTTGGAGTAGTGGGAGAGCTTCTCGGCCGGGTGTTCGAACAGGCGCAGGTTGTCGATGTTGATGCCGAGGCCGGTGTACCAGGCCATCCGCTGGTCGATCCAGTACTGGTGCCACGTCTCATCCGTGCCCGGCTCGACGAAGAATTCCATCTCCATCTGCTCGAACTCGCGGGTGCGGAAGATGAAGTTTCCCGGGGTGATCTCGTTGCGGAAGCTCTTGCCGATCTGGCCGATGCCGAACGGCGGCTTCATGCGCGCCGCCTGCAGCACGTTGGCGAAGTTCACGAAGATGCCCTGCGCGGTCTCGGGGCGCAGGTAGTGCATGCCGGCCTCGTCGTCGACCGGGCCGAGGTAGGTCTTGAGCAGGCCGGAGAAGGCGCGCGGCTCGGTCCAGATGTGGCGGTTGCCGCAGTTCGGGCAGGGAATGCCGTCGATGCCGCCCTCGGGCGGGCGGCCCTTCTTCTCCTCGAATTCCTCCTCGAGGTGGTCGGCCCGGAACCGCTTGTGGCAGCTCGTGCACTCGACCAGCGGGTCGCTGAAGACCTCGACGTGACCGGATGCCTCCCACACCTTGCGCGGCAGGATCACCGAGGAATCGAGGCCCACCACGTCGTTGCGGCTGGTGACCATGAAGCGCCACCACTGCTTCTTGATGTTCTCCTTGAGCTCCACCCCGAGCGGCCCGTAGTCCCAGGCGGACCGGGATCCGCCGTAGATTTCACCGGCCTGGAAGACGAACCCGCGGTGGCGGGCGAGGGCGATGACGGAATCGAGGCGGGTGGGGGCGGCCACGGTGGCTCCAATGGTCGAAGGTGGAAAAGGTGGAAAGAGCGGGAAATCGCGGAGGATCAGGCACAAGCCGACCGGCGCTCACCCTATTTTAGGCGTGCGTCCGGATTCCGCCGTTCGGCTGTTAGCCTAGCTAAGGAATTCCGCAGTCCTTGCGGGGCCTCAAGGGAGAGATCATGGGCACCAAGCCCCGCACGCCACACGATTCAACCGAGGGGGTGGACGCACTGGACCGGGATCCGGCGCTGTTGCCCGTAGCCCTCGACCAGACCACGCACGACGCCGAAGAGGCGCACTGGACTCCGGCCAAGATCGCGCTCTGGGGCGGGATCTCACTGCTCGGCGGCCTGAGCTGGGTGATGCTCGCCGTGGTTCGCGGGGAAACCGTCAACGCCATCTGGTTCGTCTTCGCCGCCGTCTGCACCTACCTCATCGGGTACCGCTTTTACTCCAACTACATCCAGAAGCACCTGACCCGGCCCGATGACCGGCGCGCGACTCCGGCCGAATACAAGGCCGACGGCAAGGACTACGCCGCGACTGACCGCCGAGTCCTCTTCGGCCACCACTTCGCCGCGATCGCCGGCGCCGGACCGCTCGTCGGTCCCGTCCTGGCCGCCCAGATGGGCTACCTGCCGGGCACGATCTGGATCATCGTCGGCGTCGTCCTCGCCGGTGCGGTTCAGGACTACCTGGTGCTGTTCTTCTCGATGCGCCGCGGCGGACGTTCCCTGGGCCAGATGGCACGGGACGAGCTCGGCAAGGTCGGCGGCACGGCCGCCCTGATCGCGACCCTCGCGATCATGGTCATCATCGTGGCCATCCTCGCCCTCGTCGTCGTCAACGCCCTCGCGGCCAGCCCGTGGGGCGTCTTCTCGGTCTCGATGACCATCCCGATCGCCCTGTTCATGGGCGTCTACCTGCGCTTCTTCCGCCCGGGCCGCGTCAGCGAGATCTCGATCATCGGATTCATCCTGCTACTGGCCGCCATCGTCGGCGGCGGCATGATCGCGGACACCGAGTGGGGCGCATCCTTCTTCCACGTCGACCCGCTGCCCCTCGCGATCGGCATCATCATCTACGGCTTCGTGGCCGCCATCCTCCCGGTCTGGCTGCTGCTTGCTCCCCGGGACTACCTCTCCACCTTCATGAAGATCGGCACGATCGGGATGCTCGCCCTCGCGATCATCATCGTTCGCCCGGAGATCGCGGCACCGGCCACCAGCGAGTTCGTCAACGGCGGCGGCCCCGTGGTGAGCGGCTCGCTCTTCCCGTTCCTCTTCGTCACCATCGCCTGTGGCGCCCTCTCCGGCTTCCACGCCCTGATCGCCTCCGGCACCACGCCGAAGCTGATCGAGAAGGAGCGCCAGACGCGCTTCATCGGCTACGGCGGCATGTTGATGGAATCGTTCGTTGCCATCATGGCGCTCGTCGCCGCCCTGTCGATCGACCGCGGGATCTACTTCGCCATGAACTCCTCCGCTGCCCTCACCGGCGGCACCGTCGAAGGCGCCGTCGCATTCGTGAACGGCCTGGGCCTGACCGGCGTCAACCTGACCCCGGACATGCTCACCGAGACGGCGAAGAACGTCGGCGAGTCCACCATCGTCTCCCGCTCCGGCGGCGCCCCGACTCTGTCGGTCGGACTGGCCAACATCATGCACCAGGTCATCGGCGGCCAGGGGATGATGGCGTTCTGGTACCACTTCGCCATCATGTTCGAGGCCCTGTTCATCCTGACCGCCGTCGATGCCGGCACCCGCGTGGCCCGCTTCATGCTGCAGGACAGCCTGGGCAACTTCTTCCCGAAGTTCAAGAACACGTCCTGGCGTGCAGGCGCCTGGCTGACGACCGGCATCATGGTCGCCGCCTGGGGTGCCGTGCTCATCATGGGAGTCACCGACCCGCTCGGCGGCATCAACACACTGTTCCCGCTGTTCGGCATCGCGAACCAGCTGCTCGCAGCGATCGCGCTGGCCGTCTGCCTGGCGATCGTGGCCAAGCGCGGGCTGTTCAAGTACCTGTGGATCGTGGCCCTGCCGTTGACCTTCGCCGCCGTCGTGACCATTTACGCGTCGTTCCTGAAGATCTTCTCGACCGTTCCCGCCGTGGGCTACTTCGCCCAGAACCGCGCCTTCTCCAAGGCGCTCGATGACGGGCTCACGACCTTCGGCACGGCGAAGACCGTCGAGGCGATGGAAGCCGTCGTGCGCAACACGATGGTTCAGGGCATCCTCTCGATCCTGTTCGTGGTGCTGGCCATCATCGTGATGATCACCGCCGTGCAGGCCACATGGAAGTCCTACAAGACCCGCGACTTCGGCACCAATGAAGATGACGCGGTGCCGTCGCAGATGTTCGCCCCGTCGGGCTTCGGCGCGACCCCGGCCGAGAAGGCCCTGTCGTCGCTCTGGGACGCGCAGACCGCGCAGGCCAAGGTTGCCAAGGTCGGCACCCCGGAGAGGACGACCCGCCGATGAGTCTCCTCGCCACGGTTCGCACCGGCGCCAGGAACGTCGCCTGGTTCGTGAAAGGGGTCATGGGTGAAGACGCCTGGGACAAGTACAAGGCCCACCACGAGTCGCTTCATGCCACGGATGCCGCAGCCTGCGACTCCCCGCGGATGATGACGGAACGCGAATTCTGGCGGGACCAGACCGACCGGCAGGACATCAACCCGCAGGGTCGCTGCTGCTGAGCACCTACTTGTGACCACCTGCTGCTGACACCTGCTGTCGACCGGCCCGCTGCCCCGCGAAGGATCCCTTCGCGGGGCAGCGCTGTGTCAGCGTCTCGCTGGGCAGCGTCGCGGCAGGTCAGTGCACGTATTCCAGCAGGTCGAGGCCGACGGCGCGCATGCCGTCCAGCACGGCGAGGCGGGAAGACAGGCGGGTGTCGGCGAAGGACATCGACACCGCGTAGGTCACGCCCGCGCGGGGGCCACGCAGGATGCCGACCTCGCTGCGGACGCCGACATCCGTGCCGGTCTTGTTGACCAGCAGCAGGCCGTGGTCTTTTTCCCGGTGGGCGAGCGGGTCGAAGCCGAAGGCGCTGGCCACCATGGACAGGTCGGCGCCCAGCGACAGCCAGCCGATCACGCGTTCACTCGCCTCGGCGTCGACGACCTCGCCCCGGGCGAGCGCCGTGAACAGCCAGGTCAGCTCCTTGGCACTGGCGACCGACAGCTGGGGCGCGTCGTCGGGACCGCGGCGATCGCGCACGAGATCGAGCAGGGCCGTTCGGCCGAGGCCGAGCTGTTCGGTGCGGGCGCGAACGGCGTCCAGCCCGACCGCACGGATGAGCACGTTCGTGGCCAGGTTGTCGTTGGCCGCGCCGATCAGGGCCGCCAGGTCGGCGACGGGCAGCGACGGCGCCTGGAGGTGCTGCCAGAGGCCGGATCCGCCGGCCGAGTCGGCGACGGTGCGATCGAGGATCGTGTACGCGCCGAAGTCGGCGTCCCGGAGCCGGGCCGCCACCTCGATCAGGAGGAGCACGGTGCCGATGCCCGCTGTGGGCATGACGACGTGGTCGTCGACGGAGAAGAGCACCCGGCCGGTGACCAGGTCTGTGGCCCGGGCCGAGACCTGCACCCCGTCGACGGCGAGCTCCCCAAGCGCCTGGAATCCGCGGCCGAAGTTCCCCGCGGACTCCGTGCCGCCGTGCCGCCCGCGGCGCGCGGACGAGTGACGAGACCGTCGCTCTGAGTCCTGGGCGGTCACCAGATCGTGACGCGCTTTTCCGGGGCCAGCCACAACTCGTCTTCCGGCGTGACGTCGAAGGCCGTGTAGAACGCTTCGATGTTGCGCACGATCTGGTTGCAGCGGAATTCATTGGGCGAGTGCGGATCGATCGACAGGAGGCGGATGGCCTCCTCGTCGCGCATCTTCAGCTGCCAGGCCTGCGCCCAGGAGAGGAAGAACCGCTGCGCGCCGGTGAACCCGTCGATCACGGGCGGCTCCTGGCCGTCCAGTGAGAGGAGATAGGCCTTCCAGGCGATCGATAGTCCGCCGAGGTCGCCGATGTTCTCGCCGACGGTGAGCGCACCGTTGACGTGGTGGTCGGGCACCTGCCGGGGCGCGAGCTCGTTGAACTGCTCGATCAGGGAGCTGGTGCGCTGCTCGAAGGCGATGCGGTCATCCTCGGTCCACCAGTCGATGAGGAGCCCGGTGCCGTCGTACTTCGAGCCCTGGTCGTCGAAGCCGTGGCCGATCTCGTGGCCGATCACGGCGCCGATGGCACCGTAGTTGGCCGCGGCGTCGCGCGCGTCGTCGAAGAAGGGGGGCTGCAGGATCGCGGCCGGGAAGACGATCTCGTTGAACCCCGGGTTGTAGTACGCGTTGATGGTCTGCGGGGTCATGAACCACTCGTCCCGGTCGAGCGGGTTGCCGATCTTGCCGAGTTCCCGCTGGAACTCGAACTCGTTCGTGGCGTGAACGTTGGCGAGCAGGTCGTCGGCGGAGACGGGCAGGCTCGAATAGTCCCGCCACTTGACCGGGTAGCCGATCTTCGGAGTGAACAGCTCCAGCTTCTCGAGGGCCCGGGTGCGGGTCTCCTCGGTCATCCAGTCGAGCTGGATGATGCTCTGCCGGTACGCCTCGACCAGGTTGGCGACGAGAACGTCCATGCTCGCCTTGGCGCTGGGCTTGAAGTGACGCTCCACGTAGATGCGGCCGACCGCCTCGCCGAGTGCTCCCTCGACCAGGGAGACGCCGCGCTTCCACCGGTCCCGCAGCTGCGGGGTTCCGGTCAGGGTGCGGCCGTAGAAGTCGAAACTGGCCTCGACGAAGTCGCTGGAGAGGAAAGCGGCGCTCGAACGGATGACCTGCCACCGCAGCCAGTCCTGCCAGGCCTCGATCCGGTCTTCGGTCAGCATCTCGGCGAGCCCGGTCACGAAGCTGGGCTGGCGCACGACGACCTCGTCGAAGGCGTTGGCGGGGGCGTCGAGCCCCTCCAGCCAGAGCTGCAGGTCGGCGCCGGCAGCGAGAGCGGTCACCTGGCCCCAGGTCTTGAGGTTGTAGGTCTTCTCGCTGTCGCGGCAACGAACCTTGTCCCAGTGGTGGGTGGCGAGTTCTGTTTCGAGGGCGAAGACGCGTTCGGCCCGGCCGGCGGCGTCCGCGAGGCCGGCGAGGCCCAGCATCCGGGCCAGGAACGCCTGATAGGCCTCGCGGATGGCGGCGGACTTCTCATCGCGGTAGTAGGACTCGTCCGGCAGGCCGAGCCCGGCCTGCTCGACGAAGACCAGGTACCGCTCGGGGTCGCCGGGGTCGTTGTCCACGTGCAGCTGGAAGGCGCCGGACACGCCGGCGCGCTCGAAGCGGCCGAGGGTGCCGAGCAGCGCGTGGATGGAGGTGATGCCGTCAATGGTGGCGAGGTCGGCCGCGAGGGGGGTCGCGCCGAGCCGCTCGACGCGCTCCTCATCCATGAAGCTCGCGTAGAGGTCGCCGAGCTTGCGCTCCTCGGTGCCGGGCACCGCGGACTGGGCGTCCAGGATGATCACCCTGACGGCCTTCTCCGACTCCTCGGCGAGCAGGTAGAAGGACCCCCAGCGGGCCTTGTCGGCCGGGATCTCGGCGCGGGCGATCCACTTGCCGTTCACATGGCGGAAGAGGTCGTCCTGCGGCCGGAGGGCGGGGTCGAGTTCGTCGATGTCGATTCCGGACGCGGTCACCAGGTCAGTCATGCCTCCCACCCTATGCGCTCTCGCCTGATGGTCGCGGGGTTCGGGCTCACAGGGCCAGGTCGCGCCGACGCACGCCGATGACCGCCGCGGCGCCGAGGCACAGCGCGATGCCCACCATCCACCAGCCCTCGCTCCAGTCGGCTCCGGTTCCGACGACGACCGGCGTGTGGCTGAACGGCGAGAGGGCCTGCAGCCAGTCCGGCAGGTCGAGGAGGTCGCCGAACTGGCCGATCAGCACGGCGACCAGCAGCAGGGCCCAGCCGATCCCGATGCTGGCGCGCGGCAGGTACGCGAAGAACAGGGCCCCGGCGAGCAGGATGAGCAGGGCCGCCGGAACCTGGGCGAGCCCGGACTCGGCGACGCTCCGAATCCGGTCGCCCGCCTGGGCAGCCGTCGTCTGGGCCAGCCCGAGGACGGCGCCGACGACCGCCGTCGCGAGCACCAGCGTCAGGGCCAGGCCGCCGAGGAGGATGTAGTCGAGCAGCCAGCGCACGCGGTTCAACGGCGCGGAGAGCAGCAGTTCCGCCGAACCGTCGGCCTCTTCCTGGCGCATCCGGATCATCGCCTGCATCGCGGCCGCCGCCGCAAGAATGCCGATCAGGCCGAACAGGGCCGCGGTGAACACGTCGATGATCGATCCGCGGTCGCCTCCCGCCATCCCGGCGAGGATCCCCTCGAACGCGGCGTTCCCCCGCACCAGGTCGACGACCGTCTCGCCGAGGGTGCCGGCCACCACGCCGAGGAACAGACCGGCGATCGACCAGCCGAGGATCGCCGGATACTGCAGTCGCCAGGCCAGGCCGAACGAGCCCCGCAGGGTGCGCCGGGCATGCTCGCGCCCGGGTCGTTCCGCGATCAGGCTGGAGTCCAGGTCACGCACCGCCTGCAGCACCAGGGCGACGCCGAGGAGCAGCGCCGCGAACGCCAGGTCGAGCAGCAGGGGCGTGGGGTTGTTGGTCGTGTACGCCTGGGTCTGCTGGCCCCAGCCGATGGGCGAGAGCCGGCTCGGCCACGCGCTGGTGATGCGGAGGCCGTCGGCGGAGGGCGCGCCCCCGGCATCCCCCGCGGCGCGCAGCACGTAGGCGACGCCGATCAGCGCCGACGCGAGCCCGTTCGCGCCCCGGGAGGTGCGCATGATCTGGGCGCAGACCAGGCCGACGCCGAGGAAGACGACGGAAGTGCCGGCCACGGCCAGCCCGAAAAGGGTCGAACCGGCCGCCTCGAACCCGGCTGCCAGCAGGCCCAGGGCCACCGCGGCGCCGGCCGCGAGGGCCGTCCCGACGCCGTGCACCATCGTGGCGACCAGCGGGATCAGCCGGCCGGCCGGCGTCGCACCGACCAGTTCGGCCCGCCCGGACGCCTCCTCGGCGCGCGAGTGCCGCACGGCGAGGAAGGCGCTCATGAAGGCGGCCATCAGGGCGATAGTGGCGAAGGTCAGGAAGAAGACGAGCGCATCCACCGCGGCGCCCTGGGGCGCGCCGCGGAACATCAGGATGGTGGGGGTGAGCACGGCGATGCGCACGAGGGCCTCGCGCTCGGCCAGGGCGCCGAAGTTGCCCGCCACCGCGACGCCGCTGAAGAAGGCCAGGGCGCCGAATGAGGCGATCCAGACGGGCACCTGCAACCGGTCGCGGCGGAGCCGCAGCAGAGGCCCGAGAGTGCTCATCGGGACGCTCCGGCGGCCGGCCGACCCGGTATCTCGTCGCGGTAGTGGCGCAGAAAGAGGTCTTCGAGCGACGGCGGAGCGATCGTCAGGCCCTGCACCCGCAGCTGCGCGAGCACCGGCAGCACCTCGGGCAGGGCGTCGTTGTCGGCGGTAAAGGCCACCTGCCCGTTCGAGCTGACCAGATCGCGGGCAGCCGGGATGCGCTGGGCCAGCCGGCCAGGTCGGCATCCGTCAGACCCGTGCTCGCGAAGGCGATCTCGGTGCCGGTGAGGTGGCGGAGGTCGGCCAGCGTGCCGGTCTCGACGGTCTTGCCGGCCCGGATTATGCTCACCCGGTCGCAGAGGTGTTCCACCTCGGAGAGGATGTGGCTCGAGAGCAGTTCGGTGGCGCCGTCGGATACCGCGGCCCGGATCTCACGGCGGAAGACGGCCTCCATCAGCGGGTCGAGGCCGGAGGTCGGCTCGTCCAGGATGTACAGGTCGGCCGCCGTCGCGAGGGCGGCGACGAACGCGACCTTCTGTCGGTTGCCCTTCGAATAGGCACGTCCCTTCTTCGTCGGGTCGAGTTCGAAGACCTCGAGGAGGTGCCGGCGACGGTCCCGGTTCGCGGCGGGGTCAGCGCCGCGGAGTCGTCCGAGCAGGTCGATCGCCTCGCCGCCGGAGAGATTGGGCCACAGGCTCACGTCGCCCGGGACGTAGGCGATGCGGCGGTGGAGGGCCACGGCATCCGTCCAGGGGTTGCCGCCGAACACCGTCGCGGTGCCGCCGCTCGCGCGGTAGAGGCCGAGCAGCACGCGAATCGTGGTGGACTTGCCGGCCCCGTTCGGCCCCAGGAAGCCGTGCACCTCGCCGGCCGGGACCGACAGGTCGAGGCCGTCGAGGGCCCGCACCCGGCCGAATCGCTTCTGCAGATCTCGGGTCTCGATGACGGCGCTCATGCTGCCCAAGCTGCGCCCCACGGCGCCCGGAACCGACTCCCCCACCGCCCCTTGTTCCCATTCCGGTCGAGAGTGCCCGCAATGCCGGCCACTCTCGACCGGAACGGGCACACTTGGCCCGGCGCGCGGCACCCTCACGACCGGGCCCGCGGCGCCCCGGCGGGCGAGAGGCCGGGCGCTCCCGAACGGCTGAACTAGAGTCGTGAGCATCACCGTCACCATGCTCCGCCCGCAGCACATCGACCGCGAGATCCTGCGCCTCGCCCTCCCCGCCGTCGGCGCGCTCATCGCCGAACCGCTGTTCCTGCTCGCGGACTCCGCCATGGTCGGCCACCTCGGCACCGTGCCGCTGGCCGGCCTCGGCCTCGCCAGTGCGGTGCTGCAGACGATCATCGGGCTGATGGTGTTCCTGGCCTACAGCACCACGCCCGCCGTGGCCCGCTGGCTGGGAGCCGGTGACCGGCGCCGGGCCGTCGCCGTCGGCATCGACGGGCTCTGGCTGGCCCTCGGCCTCGGCGTGGTGCTCGCGATTGTCGGCTGGTTCGCCACTCCCCTCCTCGTCGGCGCCTTCGGGGCGGATGCCGCGGTCACCGCCGCGGCCGCGAGCTACCTGGGCATCTCGATGTTCGGCCTGCCGGCCATGCTGCTCGTCTTCGCGGCGACCGGGCTGCTCCGGGGGCTGCAGGACACGCGCACCCCGCTGTGGGTGGCCGGGATCGGGTTCTCGGCCAACATCCTGCTGAATGCGCTGTTCATCTACGGGCTGGGCCTCGGCATCGTCGGTTCGGCCCTCGGCACGGTCGTCGCCCAGTGGGCGATGGTGGCCGTCTACCTGGCCGTCGTCGGCCGCCATGCCCGCCGGGAGGGCGCGCCCCTGCGCCCGCACCGGGCCGGGATGCTGCGCGGCGCGACGTCCGGCGGCTGGCTGTTCCTGCGCACGGTCAGCCTGCGGGCAGCCATGCTCCTCGCGGTCTACGTCGCCACGAGCCTCGGGTCCCCCGAACTGGCGGCCTTCCAGATCGCCATGACACTCTTCGCCACCCTCGCCTTCGCCCTCGACGCCCTCGCGATCGCGGCCCAGGCGCTCGTCGGCCAGGGCCTCGGCGCTGGCAACCTGGCCGGCGTACGCGCGGTGCTGCGGCGCTGCCTCGAGTGGGGAGTGCTCAGCGGAGCCGCCCTCGGCCTTCTCGTGGTCGCCGCGAGCGGGGTGCTCGGCCGGCTGTTCACGACCGCGACCGAGGTCAGCGGCCTGCTGCCGGCGACGCTGATCGTGCTCGGGCTCTCGGTTCCGCTCGGCGGCGTGGTCTTCGTGCTCGACGGGGTGCTGATCGGCGCGGGCGACGCGCGCTACCTGGCCCTGACCGGCGTGGTCAACCTGGCCGCCTTCGCACCGCTGGCCGTCGCGGTCATGCTCTGGGCGCCCTCCGGGGCCGCGGGCCTGGCCTGGCTGATGTCGGCCTTCGCGTTCGGGTACCTCGGCGCCCGCGCGGTGACCCTGGGGCTGCGCGCCCGGGCCTCCCGGTGGATGGTCGTCGGCGCACGCTGACGCGGCCGGGGCCGCTTGCCCAGCCCGACGAGCTCAATTAGGGCGCGCCGGGTTGAAACGGGCGCGACGGGGTCGAGAATGGTGGTTGTGCCGGCGCGGTCTCACGACCTGACCATCGGCGGACACGACGCGTGTGCAAAGGACACTGATGACTGCAATTGAGGTTCCGGAGATTCCCGATAGCGTTCCCCGGCCGCTCCTCCCCGGGGGGCCGCCGAGCCCCCTGGCTCGCTGGTTGATGCAGAACCAGGTGCAGCCGGTGGGGCCGGAGGCCGCGGAGAGCACCGAGTCGACGCACTCCTGGTGGAAGGTGATGTGCCTGACCGGCGTCGACTATTTCTCGACCCTGTCATACCTGCCGGGCATCGCCGTTCTGGCGGCGGGGGCCCTGTCGCCGCTGGCCACCCTCCTGATCGTGGCCCTGACCCTGCTCGGCATGCTGCCGATGTACCGCCGGGTGGCCAAGGAGAGCCCGCACGGGCAGGGCTCGGTGGCGATGCTGGAGCGCCTCCTCCCGTTCTGGCGGGGCAAGGTCTTCGTTCTGGTGCTGCTCGGCTTCGTCGCCACGAGCTGGATCATCACCATCACCCTATCCTCCGCGGATGCCACGGTGCACCTGCTGGAGAATCCCTACGCGCCGGCCTTCCTCGAGGGGCAGGCCGTGCCGATCACGGTGACGCTGCTCCTGGTGCTCGGCGGGGTGTTCCTGCTGGGCTTCCGCGAGGCCGTCGCGGTCGCCGTGCCCCTGGTCGTGATCTTCCTGCTCCTCAACGGGATCGTGATCGCCGTCGGCCTGT
This sequence comes from Cryobacterium sp. TMT2-10, assembly GCF_004403075.1. Lineage (NCBI taxonomy): Bacteria > Bacillati > Actinomycetota > Actinomycetes > Micrococcales > Microbacteriaceae > Cryobacterium > Cryobacterium sp. TMT2-10. Next base: position 16,646 of record NZ_SOGW01000082.1, read on the forward strand.
ACGGCATCGTCACCGACCCGGGCACGCTCACGGCGTGGACCGACGCCGTGACCTCGGGCGGCCTGGGCTTCGGCAACATCCTCGGCCCGGCGATCATCGCCTTCCCGCTCCTTGTCCTGGGCCTCTCCGGCTTCGAAACCGGCGTCAGCATGATGCCGCTGGTCGCCGCGAGCGGTCAGACCACCCAGGAACGGCTCGCGTCGCGCATCCGCAACACCCGCAAACTACTGACCGCCGCGGCCGTCATCATGAGCGTCTACCTGCTGGCCAGCAGCCTGGTCACGACGGTCCTGATCCCCGCCGACGCGTTCCAGCCGGGAGGCGATGCCAACGGTCGCGCGCTGGCCTACCTGGCGCACGAACTCGTCGGGAACGGGTTCGGCACGGTCTACGACGTGAGCAGCATCCTGATCCTGTGGTTCGCCGGCGCATCGGCGATGGCGGGCCTGATCAACATCGTGCCCCGCTACCTCCCGGCCTACGGGATGGCCCCCGAGTGGAGCCGCGCCGTTCGACCGGTCGTGCTGGTCTACACGGCCGTCAGCGTGCTGATCACGATCGGGTTCAACGCCGACGTCAACGCCCAGGCCGGAGCGTACGCCACCGGGATCCTGGCGATGATGGTGTCCGGGGCCGTGGCGGTCACCATCTCGGCGGTGACCCACAAGCAACGGAGGGCCGGCATCGCCTTCGGCATCCTGACCCTGGTTCTGGTCTACGCGCTCGTCGACAACATCATCGAGAAACCCGACGGGATCACCATCTCGATCTTCTTCATCCTCGGAATCGTCACCGTGTCCCTGATCTCCCGGGTGTCGCGCACGACGGAGCTGCGGGTGGAACGGGTCGAGTTCGATGAGGCCGCCCGTCGCTTCGTGCGGGACTCGATCGTCTTCGACGGGGCTCTCAACCTGATCGCGAACAAACGGGCCACCGGGGACCGGGCGGAGTACGCCGACAAGGAACGGGAACAGCGAGGCATGAACCCCGTTCCCGGCGCGGCCGACCTCCTGTTCCTGGAGATCACCGTGGTCGATCCGTCGAGCTTCAGCGAAACGCTGCGCGTCCGAGGCGTCGAAGTCGACGGGTACCGCATTCTCCGCGCCGAGAGCCCGGCGGCGCCGAACGCCATCGCGGCCATCCTGCTGGCCCTCCGGGATGCGACCGAGGTGCGCCCGCAGGCTTACTTCGAATGGTCAGAGGGTAGCCCGATCGGGCACCTCCTGCGTTATCTGTTGCTGGGCCAGGGCGACACCGCCCCCGTGGTGCGCGAGATCCTGCGCAAGAGCGAGACCGATCCGGCGCGCCGGCCGGGCATCCATGTGGGCGGTGGCTGAACCCGACGGCGAACGGATGCGAGGCCGCGCCGATCCGATCCCGTGCCGCCGGAGTGTCCGCTAGCTGAAGGAGTCTCCGCAGGCGCAGCTGCCGCCGGCGTTCGGGTTGTCGATGGTGAAGCCCTGCTTCGCGATGGTGTCCTCGAAGTCGATGGACGCGCCCTCGAGATAGGGCACGCTCATCTTGTCGAGGACGACCTCGACGCCGTCGAAGTCGACGCGCGCGTCACCCTCAAGGATGCGCTCGTCGAAGTAGAGCTGGTAGATCAGGCCGGAACAGCCGCCGGGCTGCACGGCGACGCGCAGTCGCAGGTCGTCGCGCCCCTCCTGACGGAGCAGGCTGCGCACCTTCTGCGCGGCCGCCTCGGTCAGGCCGACTCCGTGCGCGGGGTTGGCGGGAGCAATGGTGTCGGTCATGGGTTCCTCGGACTTTCACGTCGGATGTTCGCGCCCGGCCCGCTCGGTGGAAGCGACGTCGTGGGCACGAGTATTCAGACACTCTAAGGCCCTTCCGTGCGGGGAGGATGTGTCCACCGTGCCCTCGGGGACCGGCCTGGGCATCCGCTCCTCCGGGGCTGCTGCGAAACCCCGCCGGCCTCTAGCCAGATGAAAACCAAGAGCCTAGGGTGGGGTGTTCAACGATTTTTTATGCGCGCTGTCCAGATGACCGCGATGCAGCACGGCGTGATCCTTGAACGTGTAAAGGCGCGCAAAGTAGCCGTCCTCACAACCCGTTCCCGCGGTTCTCCTGATCGAGACCCGCCGGGGATGACCGGACTAATATCCGGGTTGTCGTGGATGGAAGAAGAGGTAAACATGGCTGATGTCCTGCTTGACCGCCCCGAACTTGCGGGGCTCGGTACGTACGAGTTTGGTTGGTCCGATTCCGATGCGGCGGGCGCGTCCGCCAGGCGCGGGGTTTCG
>NZ_SOGW01000087.1:0-20735 GCF_004403075.1 Cryobacterium sp. TMT2-10
CGCCCCGCGCCGCCGCGCCAGCCGGTGCGCCGCCAGCCGGCGTCGCGGGGGAGCTGCGCTGCTTCGCGGCAGGCGTGCCACGCGCTCAGCGGCGCACGATGCGCGCAAGACGGATTCTGCGGTACCGGCCCCACGAATGCCGCAGACCGGGGAGATGAAGGACCTGGCCCTCGACAGTGACGGCCCCGTGTGCCCAGCGTGCTGGGCCGAGATGACCAAGGTCCAGGACGCCAGCCCGCTGCCGAAGTTCCTCGGTCTGGGTCAGTAGCCGAATCCGCTGAGGCGCTGCTGGTCGTTTACGGTCGATACTCTTTCGGCGGCGGCGATGTTGGCAGGTCGCCTGGGGCAGCTCGGCCTCCGAAAGTCATGGTGGCGATCGAGGACAGCCCGGCACCGATGCCCTTGGCGAGGAACGACACGATTGCCCCAAGGACTTGCCATAGCCCAGCATGGCCACGTGACTGTGTCATGCGGTACCTCAATCTCTGGGTCGTGTGCGTCTCGGCGTCGAAAGCCTGCACGATCGCGCAGCTACTTTTCGGCGCGTGCTTGCCACTCTACGAGGGTGGTCAACGTGTGACCAGTAGGCACAAGTACAAGATCGTCTGTACGTCTACCCGGTGTCACCAGCAGCTAAAAGAGCGTGACATTCTGCCGTCACGCGTGGACTCATCCGCTGTCCCGCAAGCCGGACCTCGACGGCCGCAGATTCGGGGCCAAGTAGCCGAGGTTCCGGAGTTTCGGGGGAGTGGCGTTTGGGAACACTGAAGGGCGAGGCCACCGCCGAGTTGATGGCCCCGTCTCAGCGGTCGCGACGATCAACACGTTGGCGCCTGTGTTTGGGGAGCTGATGGGCGCTCGGTCGGGAGCGGTCAGAAAATTGCCCCGCGCGGTTATTCGGTGGCACAAGCCTCGGGGAGCGCCGACTGGGAATGAACGTGTGCCAACTATTGCGAGGACCAGAGGTCGAGTTGCGACCAGCCTGGGGGCACGCCCATTGACTCAAGAGTCAGATGATCAGAATCGGGGAAGGCCTGAATGAGCTCGACTACGCGGGCGGGCCATCCGCTATCCGGGTCAATCGAACGCAATAGGTATGCCATTACCGCGAGGGCGTTGTACAGGCCAAACACCTGCTTCGCGACCGTTGCCTCCTTGAGATGACCGAGAAGAGGAACTTGTGTGTGGGTGGGGCGTGCGGGTGCGCTGACGAGTTTGCGGTTGAAGAGGCGTGCATGGTGCGCTGAGACGTTCCGGACGTAGTTCAAGCTTGAGATCCAGCTGCTCATTACTTTCTTGGATGGTGCCCCGTAGGCAGTCGCAATTTCGGTCGCGATCGAATTGTTCAATCCTGAGTAGAGTCGCCCAAGTTGCCCCAGCTCCAAGATTTCGGTGAGGGCCCAGATGGGCATTTCGTCGTCGTACTTATCGCGAAAGTGCGCAACGAATGCTTCGTCAGACTCTGACTGACGCGCATTCACGCGCTCGATCCACTGCTGGTGCTTGCTCGGCGTGGTGTCGCCCGTTCTGGTGTCGGTCTGCGCCTCAGTGAATGAACCCACGAAGTTGGAGGGATCAAGGTGAGCGAACGCCGATTGCCTGCCGAGTACGTACCCGACCTGCATGCGGAAAGATATTTCGATTCTTTCGATGCCGTCGAGGACGAGCAGCCGTAGGCGACGATCAAAATCTATGAGTGTGGCGGCGTATTCGACCGAGGTACCAGAGCGATAGTGGTTGAGGATGCGGACCCGACGTCGGCCTTCATCATCCACGTACGCTTCAGATTCGCGAAGCGGGTAGAGATAGCCAGTGAGGCGGTAATAGCCAACGGCTTGGAGTATCTGCCGGCAGTTCTCTGGGTCTCGAACCTCGACGCCACGAGACGCGAGTTTGGCCATTTGGTCTTCAAGCGACAGCCATTTTTTGATGTACTCAGCCACGAGTCTCCTGGTTAAAGAAAATCAGCCCGAGCCGTGAGGCGAGCGGGCTGATCGTGATGAGATCACCGTACCACAGCCAGCCTGCAGCGCCTTGGAAACGAACCGAAAGCTCGTCCCTTCAGAATCGCGATCGCGAAGCCTCTAACGGATCCCAGCGCCCGGACGTGTCTCGTTGGATGAACCCTCAACGGCGACCTCGTGGGGCAGGTCACCGCCGTAGCTGAAGCGCTCACCTGTGGTGAGCATCACGCTGAATCCAAGGCTGGACGACACATCGGCTCCGGGCAGTCCCGCCCGATTCGTTGGATGCCGGCGGTTGCGGTGAAGCGTGCTGGATAAGCTGCGGTCATGTCTAAACGTGTCGTCGTGGTTGTCGCGGGTCTCATGCTGGTTGCTATCGCGGCGGTGTTCTATCTGTTCGGCGGCAACCCGCTGCGTGGCGGCATCCAGGGTCTAATTGAACCAAGGTCAGCGATGACGATCGATGAGGTGTTGGCGGGGTTTGAGAGCCTTCCGGGGGGTTGCGTCCCCTCGAGTGGTGTAGTTCCCGGGTTTCGATCGTTGGATTAACAACGTAGGAAACCACCGTGCGATGGTCAGTGAGAACCGTTCAAAGTTCCTCACAGAAAGACACATCACACGATGGCTCTAGACCAGTCTGCCCTGCTCGCGCTCCTCTCGGAACTCAAGCTCACCAGCGTCACCGATCGAATCCGAATGGTGACCGAAACGCTCTACCAAGAACTCATCAACGCCGAGGCCACCGCCCACATTGGCGCCGACCGGTTCGAACGCTCCGATGAGCGCACCACCCAGCGCAACGGGACCCGCCCCCGCGTCCTCACGACGACAGCCGGGGACCTTAACCTGAAGATCCCCAAGCTGCGCCAGGGGTCGTTCTTCCCCGCCCTCCTCGAGCGGCGCCGTCGGGTGGATCAGGCCCTGTTTGCCATCGTTATGGAGGCTTACCTCCACGGCGTGTCAACCCGGAAGGTCGATGACCTGGTCAAGGCCCTCGGCGCGGATACCGGCATCTCCAAGTCGGAAGTGTCCCGGATTTGCGCGGATCTGGACGGGGAAGTCGCCACCTTCCGCGACCGTGACCTCGGCGAGACCGGCTACCCCTACGTGTTCCTCGACGCGACGTATTGCAAGGCCCGCGTCAACCACCGCGTCATCTCCCAAGCCATGGTCGTGGCTATCGGTGTTGCCGCCGACGGTCGCCGCGAGGTCCTCGGCTTCGATGTCGGCGACAGCGAAAACGAGGTCTTCTGGACCGAGTTCCTGCGCTCGTTGAAAGCCCGCGGCCTGGACGGTGTCAAGCTCGTCATCTCCGACGCCCACACCGGCCTGAAGAAAGCCATCAGCACCGTCTTCCAGGGCGCGGCCTGGCAACGCTGCCGGGTGCATTTCATGAGAAATGTGCTTTCGATCGTCCCGCGGGCCAGCCAGGACATGGTCGCCGCCGTCATCCGCACCATCTTCGCCCAACCCGACGCGAAGCACGTCCAGGCCCAGTTCGACGAGGTCGCCCGGATGCTCGAGCGCACCCACCCCAAGGTTGCCAAGATGCTCCACGACGCGCGCGCCGACATCCTCGCGTTCTGCGGATTCCCGCCCAAACACTGGCGGCAGATCTGGTCGACGAACCCGATCGAACGTCTCAACAAAGAGATCAAACGCCGCACCGATGTCGTGGGCGTGTTCCCCAACCCCGCGGCCCTCCTCCGCCTCGCAGGAGCCGTCCTCGTCGAGCAACACGACGAATGGGAAGCCGGCGCCCGCCGCTACCTCTCCGAAGACTCCATGCGGCAGCTGGAAGCCTTCAACACCGCCCTCACCACCCCCGACGCCGGCACGCTGACGGGGGTGATTCCCATTCCCGAGCTCATTGCTGCATAATCAAATCAACTGACCCGCACGGTGTCGAGAAACTCCACCACTCAGCGGGACGTGACCTGGTAGTGCCGACGGATGCACTCAAGCGTGAGATCAAACCTGTCTCCGATCGTGGTCCTGTTCGTGCCACGCGCTTGGTTGATCGTCCATTTTCCATCGATCGGATTGCTTGGAAAGACCATCATGCCGCCGATCGTGTAGCTGATTCGGACGAACTCCTCTTGCTCGGCCACCGGAACCTGCGCAAAATACGTCGGGGGAGTCTTCCAGTACTCGTATGTCGGTATTACTGAATCACTCGACAGAGAGAACTCTCCGACCTCCGACTTGTGATGCAAATAGCTACCTGGCGTCGCGGCCCTCAGATCGAAGAGTGCACCGTTAGGCAACGGCTTGCTCCAGAGGAGCTGGTGGTACTGCCTCAGGGTCGGACTGCACCTATCAGGATCTCGTCCACCTGCGTCGGAGCGGAAGTCGAATGTGACGTCGATGTTCAAGGCCATGCTCACGATTCTGACCCTAGCGTTCGAACGAAGTCGTCAGCGACGATCGAGGAGGGTGAGTCCCGGACCGATCCGCAACCTGTTCAAGTTGCAGGATCTGCTGTATGAGAGCACCATCGGCGGGTTTGCTATGGGCCGAGGAGTCTCCGTTTAGATCTAGGACCGCTACGAGTGGAATCCTGAATGAAACCCCTTCGGTCAAGCCTCACGTGCCTTCCAGCACTTCGATGCCCGCGATCCGCCCGTTTCTCGCCTGGACGAATCCGACGGTCTCCGTGCGATATTGCTCGTAGCCCGTGAGACTCCTCGGCAGCGCAGAAGTGGTGAAGTTCTCGAACGGGGTGAAGAATTCGACAGCCGAATAGTCAGGGCGGACCAGGTCTTGAAGGAGGAAGAAGTCCACGTAACCCCGGAAATCCTCGAACAGCCCGAAGAAGTCGGCGTAGCGGAGGAGCGTGTCTTCGAGCGGGCTGGGTGCACTTTGGTAGTGGCGGCGGATGCATTCGAGCGTGAGGTCGAATCGATCGCGGATCCGTGGATGCATGCCGCGCGCGCCGTTGATCGTTGGCTTGCCCTCGACCCGATTACCGGGGAAAAGAATCGTCCCGCCGATCGTGCGACCGATGCGATGGAAGGCCGCTCGGTCCTCAACGTCCACTTGAGCGATGATGTCCGCCATTCGAATCCATGACGAGAACGTATGGATGATCGTGTCGCTCGCCAGGGAGAACTCCCCGAGATCGGAGCGATGATGAAGGTAGGCCCCCGGGGTGGACGCGTCCAAGGTGAAGGGTGCACCACCGGGCAGCGGTTTGCTCCAGAGGAACTGGTGATAACGCCGCAATGTCGGACTGTACTGGTCGGGGTCTCGTCCGCTAGCATCCGACCGGACGTCAAAAGCCGTGTCGATCACTGGTGCCTCATTCATGCTCGAAACTCTAGTTGACCGAGTCCAGCCGTCAGGGCTCTTCTGCCGCTGAGGGTTTTGCCGGTGTGTGGCCGTGGAGATCGTAACCGCCATTGAGGTTGTGGTGACTTGCGAACGTGCCCCCAGGCAACCTGGGTCGCCAGGGGAATCGTCCTACCCCGGCGCAGCTCTCCATCAAGACTGCGACGCAGTCGCCGTAGCGCCTGCCGTAGTGTGTCTATCGTGACCGGGGACGCGGCGTTGACGCCGAAGAGAATGAGACTTCGGTATCCCGGGCAGTGCCGACTCTGCGCCGTTGAGATCGCCGCGGGCACGATGGCGGTGTACGAGCGAGAAACCAAGACCGTGACCTGCGCGCAGTGCCAGCCGGATTTACCAGCGGCCGTGTCTGAGTCCGCTGCCCCGACCGATGCTGAGCCCGGTGACGCCTCGAGGCTCGGCGCCGTGGCACCCTCGCCAGAGCCCGTCGAGATCTTCGCGGGAAAGGCCGGCGCGTCGGCCAAACGGGAATATGAGCGACGTAAGGACAAACGGGAGACTCGGATCCGGGAAGCCCACCCGTATTTGGGTGCTCTCATCCTGGCCGTGAGTGATGAGCCGCACAGCACGCGGGCGTGGGCGATCGGAGCGCGCGGGGAGGAAGTCCTGGGTCAGCGTCTCGACCGGATCGCCGGGCCTGGCGTTCACGTTCTGCACGACCGGCGCATCCCCGGGACCCGAGCCAACATCGATCACATCGTCGTCTGCCCCACTGGGGTTTTCGTCATCGACGCCAAGAAGTACACAGGCCGCCCCAGTCTGCGCGTCGACGGAGGTTTGTTTCGGCCGCGGACCGAGACCCTGATGGTGGGATCGCGCGACCGCACCACGCTGATCGCCGGCGCGCGCAAGCAGGTCGCCCTGGTCAGAGCTGCCCTCGACGACCCCGGCCTGGTGGAGATCCCGGTGCACGGGGTGCTCTGCTTCGTGGACGCCGACTGGCCCCTGATCGGCGGCGCCTTCACGACCGGCGGCGTCCACGTCCTCTGGCCCAGGAAAGCACTCGAGCTCGTCGAGAAACCTGGGCCCCTGAACGACCAGCGGGCCGGGGAGATTCATCGCACCCTCGCGTCGTCGTTCCCGGCCGCGTGACCGGTCGGCCGCCGCCGTCCGCCGCCGTCCGCGCTGTCGGTCTGACCGGTTGTCCGCGATCGCCAGCCGACCTCGCCCGCAGACCTTCAACCCCGGCCGGACCGGGGGACTGGCGGGTTTCGGACCTGCTGACATAACCGGGCATTATCGGACGTGCAGAATCCCACCCATACTCACCGGGAGAGCGTTCGAGCGGGCTCGCCGGTGCACTGCGGGGTAGCGGGTCGTCTCGGCCGGGCCTGGCTTCGCCGTACTGAGCCTGCTCGCCGCTTCATTCCGTCTGGTCGGGAACGCTGGGGGTGGTGTCTGGCTCGAGGCCGTTGTCTTTCAGATGCTTCAGCGCGCGCTCGATGGTTTCGATCTTCCGCTTCAGCTCTTTGAGTCCCGGTGACGATTCGTCCGAGAACTCGTCGAGCCGCTCATATTCACGCCTGACCTCAATCTCGGTTTCGGCCAGAATTCTCCAGGCAGCCGGATCCTGCTCGAGGTCATGAAGTTTCCGCAGAATTGCCGCCGCCAGCTGGCGTTCGACAACCGCTTCGAGGGTTGCCGCGGTGGTTCCGGCGCTCGCCAGACCGAATGCGAGGCCGCTGCCACCCGCAGTGAGGAGGGTGCCAGCCGTCAGGAGGCCTCCCATCATCCCGCCCGGCCCGAAGGCCGCCAGCGCGCTGGTGATCGCTGCGGCTCCGGCCAGACCGGCGCCAGCCGCGAGGGCCAGGCCGCCGGTCGCCAGGACAATCAGCGCCGCGCTGGCACCCAGTGCACCCCACTTCATCCAGTTGACTCCGCCGCTCAGTGCCTCTTGAGCGCGTTTGGCGGCCGCGAAGACATCGGCGCCGTACTGGCTTCCCAATCCCATTTCGGCGGTAAGATCCTTCATGGCATCCTGCCACTTGTCTTTCGAGATGGAGATCTCAAACGGTCGGATGACGTTCTCTGCTGCGAGGATCGTCAACAGGACGACGGCCTCGTCCTTGGGGATATGGCTGCACGGGAGTGGTTCGGGCACAGTCGCGTGCGGATCGGACAGGTCGAAGGCGAGGCGTGCAATCGCCGACGGCATTCCTCGGCGATGCCTGTCCTCGCTGTCGTTCCGTCGTCGGATGTCGTCGACGACGGCTGCTTGTACGTGTCGCAGCGCACCGGCGAAACGATCCTGTTGGTCACCCTCCAATCTCATCTTCAGGAGGTGGGCGTACCGCAGCGCGACCAGAGCCATACGTTCTATGGCGTCCACGGGGATGTCGAGACCCTTGTCGATGCCCGCAAGCTCCTTTGACCTGGACCCGAACAGCGCGAAGCCAATGGCCGTCGCCACCGCCTCGTCGGAGAGGTACTCCACCGCGGCGTGGGCCTGAATTCCCACCTTCTTCGTGTCAATCCGAAAATCGACCATCCACGGGAAGACGGATGACGCACCACGGTGGGCGGCCACGAGATCAGGAGCGTTCCAGAAGTTCACCCACCATGCCAGGTTCGTCGGCGGTTCTTTGAGCGTCTCCCGCAGCTTGTCCACATCGAAGCTTCCGTTCGCCAACGGGCTCCCAATGGTCACCATGCCGGCAACCGTGAGCCCAACCGGCAAGCGACGCACGAGGTCGGCGGCGATCACGGAGCCGAGGCTATGGCCCACGATCACAAGCCGCCCTGACTCGGGCAGCTTCGTGAGGATACGGTGCAGGACTTGCGCGCGAATCTCAGGGTTGTGGAGGTAGTTGTGCGCCTGCTTGAAGAAAGGCAGTCCGACGGCGACACCGATAATAGTGTCTCTACCTAGCTGGCCATCGCCGCGATCATGACGTCCGAGTCTGAACTCGACGGCGCCCATACGGCGCTCGAAGTCCCGGCGGTTCTGCCTGGCCGCATCGCGGGGAGGCTGCTTGATCGTCACACCCGGCAGCGGGACTTTGTCGTCCCAGCCCTTGAGTGCGTGCGCGTACTTGGGCGCGATCACTCGCACTGTGTTCAGATCGGGGTATCCCAGACGGGTCAGTGCCTCTGCCACAGCGATCTTCCAATTGTCGTCTTGATCGCCGTCCCCAACCCCATGTAAGAACAGCAGAATCGGTTCGTTCGACAAAGGAGCCCCCAGTCCGCGCCGCCCTTCGGCATTCAGAGCTGAATACCCAAGACTTCAAGTCAAGACTAGCGAGTCCACTCGGAACTCCTTGCGGCCCTGAAATCTCCTCCCCAAGGGACACAGGGGAGTACTCGTGACTGCGATCCGGGCGTACAAGCGCCCGCCGGGACGCCCCGTGCGCGAGGCCTTGACCGGGCTGATCGCCGGATCTTGGCTGCACCGTTCGGCGGCTGCAGCGACCCCCGTGCGGTTTTCTCTCCTCGGGCCACTACCCTGAATGACAGCGGCACGCTGCTGGCTGCTGGCTATACAGACCGGGGGCTGTTCTGATGGGACTGATGAGAGCGGCTTCTGACGCTATCGGTGGTGTGCTCGGCGACCAATGGACGGACTTCTCCACGGTTCCTGAAAGCGATCGACGAGCTGATCGCGACCGGACTGTCCGCGCGCACTCCTTCGGCGAGCTAGCCGAGACTGGTTCGGTCGACGGTCACACGCAGACCGGAATCCAAGCGTGAGTAAACCTGACGTGCCGGCCCAGAGGGACGTCGCATCGCGGGAGCCCGTCACCAAAGCTGCAAGGAGCCGCCGCTGGTCCCTGGAGGCACTCGCTGGCGCATTGGTGGTGGTCCTCATTGTCATCGGCCTTGGCTACGTCACCGGCCAGGCGGACTCCGACCACGACGGGTTGACGAATCGCGTCGAGGTGTTCGGCTGGGGCACGCTCGGTGGCAGCACGTTCACCACGGATCCTCTTGCGGCCGATACGGACGGCGACGGACTCACTGACGGAGACGAGGCCGGTCAGGTGGTCTCAGACATCGACGAGAGCACGATCTACGCGGGAATTTCCAACCCCACCAAGGTCGACTCCGACGACGACGATCTCCACGACAAGCATGAGACGAGCGGCTGGCTGAGCACGAAGGGTGCGGTCTACCGAACCGATCCGATGGATCCCGACACTGACGACGACGGACTCACCGACGGGGACGAAGCGGGCCCGGCGATCTATGACCCCGGCAAGGGCATCGAATTCGGGGCTTTCTCGAGCCCGCTGATACCCGATACTGACGAGGACGGACTGTCTGACACCGCTGAGGCCGATCTCTCCCTAGACGCGTTCGATCGCGACAGCGACGGCGATGAGCTCGAGGACGGCCGCGAGGTCGTGCATTTCGGCACCGCTCCGGATGTCGCTGACACCGACGGCGACGGTTTCGAGGACGGGTACGAGGTCGACAACCAGGAGAGCCAGGGACTCGACCCATTATGGTTTGATGAACCGGTCGAGCCATCGACCTATGCGCGGGACTTCGCTCAGGGAGCGGTCTACGGCGAGATCAGGCCGGGTGATTCTCTCGCCTGGTTTGCCGGCAACCTTGCCTCCGGAAGCGCCAGCGTCATTCCCGGAGTCGGCACGGTGGTCGGCGGGGTTGCCGACCTACGCGATGCCGTCGGGTCGAGCATCCACGCCGACTGGGTCGGCGCGGGTTTTAGCGTCGTCGGCTTGGTACCGGTCGCTGGCGACGCGGTCGCTATCCCCGCCAAGACTGCGAAATTCGTCCTACGTCACCCCGAGCTTGCCCCCGCTGTCGGTGCTGCCATCGTGGCCCTCAAGTGGGTTCCGGACCATGTCAAGGTGGCGACCCTCGCGCAGACCACGAAGAGCTGGCCGGACCTCCAGGCCTCCGGCTTCAGCGATAAGTCGCTTCTCCGGCTTCAGGGGGGCAGGGTCAGCCCCGAGAGTCTCGCTGAGGCCATGAAGCGCCCCGGTCACGTCAAAGCCGCTGGCCGCGCTCGGTTCTTCGCCACGCCTAAGAAGGCAGAAGCATACCTGGCCAGCACGCATGGAGTGAAGGATGGCGGTAAGTACACGCAGGTCGGACATTCCACGAAAGACTGCATTGAGGTCTGCAATGCCGTTGTTCGGAGGTTCGATGTCGTGGCTAACGAAGTGGCTCACGAGTCAAAATTGGGTCGTGTCAATTTGAGCCCGTCGATCGAGAGACAGATCAGGTCAGATGCTTACCTGGTGCAGAAGGGCGATATCAAAGGTGCTCACTGGGACTTCTTCGCCAGTTCTAGCTCGAACACGATGGGAGCGAGCGAGCCGGTGCTCGACCTTCTTGACGAGTTGGGTATCCCGTACACGTTTCATGTCCCCGCTTAGCAGGCGCTCGATGCCTGCCTCACCGACTTCGTTGCGATGGCGCGGGCCGCGCGGCCGAGTACCTTGCCAAGGTTTCTCGATGACCGGCACTGGTCGCTCAACCGGTTTGGTCGTTCGAAGCTCTTCCGGACGCGGTAGACGATCCGATTCACCGAATGCCGCTCGGGTAGCTGGCCTGTGGCGAAATGGCAGGACGCGGCCCAAGAGGACTAAACGGTCGTCCGTCTCGACGATGGCTAGAACCCCGCCCGTCGGCCATGCCATCGGTGACTGTCCGATCCAGGCAGCTCTACCCGGAGAAGGATCCGAACTCACCATGATGGATGGGCTGAAACAGCCCTGTGCTGGATGAGGCCAGAGATCATCGTGCCGATCGTGCACAGGGGTGTGCGCGTGATGCTCATTCGATGGTGGCTCGGTAGCAGAAGCTGGTGGCGGTGGTGCGAGCGAATGAGTTAGTCGTGTCGCAGTCGAATCGGTTCAAGGAGGAACAGAGATGCAAAACCACAAATCGGACTATGTCGTCGTTGGTGCGGGCTCCGCGGGAAGTGCAATTACGCGGCGTCTCATCGACGCAGGGCATTCAGTGCACGTGATCGAAGCCGGCCAGGTGGACACCAATCCCAACATCCACAGTCCCCAGGGCTGGCCAGGTCTCCTCATGTCCGAAGACGACTGGGCTGTGATGACCGCGCCGCAGTCGCACGCCGCGGATCGCGTGCTCTATTGGCCACGTGGCAAGGTCCTGGGTGGCAGCAGCTCTCTCAACGGCATGATCTATATGCGCGGTGACAAAAGCGACTACGACGCGTGGGAGGCCGCAGGTGCCACTGGCTGGGGCTGGAAAGATGTCTTCCCGCTCTTCAAGAAGTCTGAGGATCACCAGGACGGCGCCACCGAGTACCACGGCGCCGGCGGACCGCTGCATGTTGAGCGCATTCCCCTCGCTGATCGTCACCCTGCCGGGCAGGCCTTCGTCGAAGCGGCCAAGGCCACTGGCATTCAGCAGACCGACGATTTCAACGAGGACAAGCTCGATGGTGTCGGCTTCAACCACACGACTACAAAGAATGGAAAGCGCGCGAGCGCATGGCAGAGCTTCGTCGTGCCGATCCTTGATAGCGATCGGCTGACGGTCACGACCGGCGCACTGGTCCACCGCATCCTCATTGAGCATGGCCGCGCTGTCGGTGTCGAGTTCGCCGTGGCCGGCGTGGTCCAGCGTGCATACGCCGAAGCCGAAGTGATCATCAGCGCCGGCACCATTGGCAGCCCGAAGATTCTGATGCTGTCAGGCATCGGTCCGGCGTCAGAGCTCAAGGAGCATGGCATTGCTCTGGTGAAGGATCTCCCAGGTGTCGGTGAGAATCTCCACGACCATCTTCTCGTGAGCAACATCTACGAGTCCAAGGAACCGCTGGCCCCCGGTAAAGCGAACCTGCTCGAGAGCCAGCTCTTTGCTCGCAGCAGCCAGTGGGACGGGCCGGCGCCAGATCTGCAGCCTCTGTTCCTCCACTTGCCGTACCCGACTGACGGGGGGGCGACCCCTGAGAACGGCTACACCATCGCGCCGGGCATCGTGCGCCCCGCATCGCGCGGAACCCTGAAGCTTGCCTCGGCCGACCCGAACGAACAGGCGATCTCCGACCCGAATATCTTCTCCGAGGACTATGACCTCGAAGCGATGGTCGACGCGCTCATCCTGTGCCGTGAAATCGGTCAGCAGGATGCGTTCGCACCGTTCCGCAAACTGGAGTTCAAGCCGGGACCAGACGTCACCACGCGCAATGAGCTCCGTGAATACTGCCGTCGCATGGCAGGCACGTACCACCACCAGGTCGGTACCTGCCGGATGGGAACCGACGACCTCGCGGTCGTCGACCCCACCCTGAAGGTTTTCGGTATCGACCGGCTTCGCGTCGCGGATGCCTCAGTCATGCCGAGTATTCCGAGCGCGAACACCAACGCCGCATCGATCATGATCGGCGAAAAACTCGCCGAGATCCTGCTGGGTGCGAGCACCAAGTCTGAACCCGCCCTCGCCACAACCTCACGCTGAGCCACGAGCACAGGAGAAGAACAACATGACAATTGAGACCCCCACCGCGACCCCGCACGACAGCACGAATGAGCCGGTCTTCACCACCGGGATGCTCATTGGAGGGACGTGGCGCCCGGGAAGCGAAACCTTCACGGACCTCAACCCGGCCACCGGCCAGCCGCTTGCCGAAATCGCGAGCGGCACGGGCGCGGATATCGACGATGCGGTCAAGGCTGCTCGCGCAGCCCTCAACGGAGTGTGGAAGAAGACGCCGGGCGTTCAGCGCGGCAAGCTCTTGAACAAGATCGCGGACCTCATCGAGCGCGACGGTGAATACCTCGCCCGTCTCGAGGCCCTCGATATCGGCAAGCCCGTTGCCCAGCCCGGAATGCTCGACATCCCGAATGCGGCAGCGACCTTCCGACACTTCGCCGGGTGGGCAGACAAGATCCAGGGCCAAACCATCCCGACCGCCGGGGCAATGGGGCAGCCGACGTTGTCGTACACCGTGCGCGAGCCAATCGGCGTCATCGGTGCCATCGTTCCCTGGAACACTCCGCTGATGATCGCCGCCTGGAAGATCGCGCCGGCCCTCGCCGCCGGCAACACGCTGGTCGTGAAGCCCGCCGAAGATGCCCCTCTGTCGATCCTGCACCTCGCGACCCTGATCACCGAGGCCGGCGTGCCCGACGGTGTGGTCAACGTCGTGCCGGGGCTCGGTGCCACGGCCGGTCAGGCCCTGGTCGAGCACCCGGATGTCGACAAGATCAGTTTTACGGGCAGCCCTGAGGTCGGACGCAGAATCGGTGCCACCGCGGCGCAGACCTTCAAGCGCGTCGTGCTCGAGCTCGGGGGCAAGTCGCCGCAGATCATTTTCGCCGATGCGAACGTCGAGGCGGCCATCGGCGGCTCAGCCATGGGGCTGTTCTTCAACCAAGGTGAGGTCTGCGCTGCCGGCACGAGGATCCTGGTGCATCGGTCGATCTACGATCGGGTCGTGGAAGGGCTGGCCGGCGCGGCATCCGCTCAGGTACTCGGTGACCCGTTCGATCCGGCGACGTCGATCGGGTCGCTCATCAACAAGAAGCAGCAGGACTCGGTGCTCGGCTACATCGAGGAGGGCAAAGCTGAGGGGGCCCGCCTCGTCGCCGGGGGAGACTCCGGACAGTCAGAGGGATTCTTTGTTCGACCGACGATCTTCGCCGGCGTCGACAACAGCATGAAGATCGCCCAAGAAGAAATCTTCGGCCCAGTCGGCGTCGTGATCCCCTTCGACACCGAGGCGGAGGCGATCGAGATTGCCAACGCAACGCCATACGGACTCGCTGCGTCCATCTGGACGTCGAACGTCTCGACCGCGCACCGCGTCGCGGGCGAAATTCGGGCCGGCGCAGTTTGGGTCAACGGGTGGGCAGCCATTGATCCCGCTCTGCCGTGGGGGGGGATGAAGACATCCGGTGTCGGCCGTGAACTCGGCTACGCAGGAATTCTCGCCAACACAGAGGAGAAGGTCATCACCATCGTGCTGTAGTACGGAGCTGGGACTCGGCTACGACCATAGGTCGTCAGCCGAGTTCCGCCGTGTACGGAAATCGCTCGGCGTCAGGCCGAACTCCTGGCGAAATGCACGCGAGAAGCTGGCAGCGCCAGGGAATCCCCAGGCTGATCCGATCGCCCCGACCGTGCGGTCGGCGAAAGCAGGATTCGATAAATCTTTGCGACACTGTTCGAGTCGGCGGTGGCGGATCCATCCACTCACCGTTTCGTGCTGTTCTTCGAAGAGCTTCTGGAGATAGCGCACGGAGACATGGTGTGCGGCTGCGATCTCAGCAACGCTGAGGTCGCTATCGCTGAGGTTCGCTGCGATGTAGGTCTCGATGCGGACGAGCAGGGACCGTCGGCGGCTGTCCTCATCGGTAACACCGTCTGGGCCGAGTCGCTCAGCAAGGCTCGCAGTTACGAGGTCGAGAACAGCGTCGCCGAGAGAGAAGTCTCCCACCAGCGGCTCCGCGTCGAGCTGCCGGCTCATCTCGCGCAGCAAACTCGACGTGATTGCTCCGAGACCGCTCCGGCCCGAAAAGCGGGATGCTGTGAGGGTCGACAGTAGGCTGCGATCGAAGCGGATGAGTTCTGCCGGAAACATGACCACGAACATCTCAAACGATTCTGCGAAGTCGAGAACATATGGCCGACTCGTGTCATAGATTGCGAAATCGCCGGGCGCCAGCGCCGCGTCGCGATCGTCCTGCGAGATGACGCTGTAACCGCGCACCTGGAGGCCGAGCTTGATGAAACCTGGATCATTGCGTGCGATAGCTCGAGGCGAGCGGTGCACTGCCATGCCAGAGCCCGCAACAGTGGAGATCTCCGAGCGACCGAGTGATTGCGAAACAATACGCCCATCGAAGCCCCGGCCGTGGACTGGATCTTTCAAGTCAGCTCGGAGAGGTACGAAGCTTCTGCTGACTGCATCGGTCCAAGCATCGAATCGATCGCCGGGTTCGAGCGAAGCACAGTCAAGAATCGAGCGCGCTCTAGTCGGCGCCAGTGCTTTTGGTTGGACATATCCCACTGTGCACAATCCTTCGGCGACTGTTCGCCGGCCACTACTCTGTGGCTCCGGGTCGATGTGACGAGTTTCGTTGAGGCTTTGGTTCCAAGCACGTTGCTTCTTCCGAACCATACAGAACAAACGTTCAGTGAGTAACCCCTCATAGGAATTGAGCATTTCGCCATGCCTTTGCGGGTTGTCGTGAGTATCGACTCCTAGGGAGTGCGTGCTCTCCTGGCAGGATTCGCTGCCAGGAAGGCCACTCAGGTGTCTGTACTTGGCGGCCTTTGCGGCGTTGATATGGCTCCCCTGTGGCTGACCGCTAACATCGAGTTCATGCCAACCGACCAAGATCACGCGATGCACGACAACGCCGTGAAGGCTTTCATCGTCGAAAAAGCTGTGTCGATGCGTTAGCGTCGTGACATGAGCGACCATATGGACGTCACGGCGCGTCGCGGCACTAACCTCCCAGCGATGGCCGACTTCAATCAGTCGGTTATTCTCGACGCCATCCGTCGATCCGCCACGGGCCTGAGTCGCGTCGAGCTCGTGACGGCTACCGGGCTTTCGCCCCAGACCATTTCGAACATCACCAGGCGCCTGCTTGATAGCGGGTTCATAGAGGAAGCCGGCAAGACGGGCACCGGGCCTGGGAAACCCCGCACGATGTTGCGGCTCAATCCCGGCGGGCGCTACGCGCTCGGAGTTCACGTCGATCCGACGGTCGTGACCTTCGTCATGCTCGATCTCACCGGCAGCGTCGTGAGACGGTCGAGTTTTCCGACCCCGGCGGTGATGGACCCGACCCTAATCATCGAAGAGATCGTCGCGACGCTCGAGCAGCTAATCGACGACTCAGGAGTGCCGCGGGAACGGATCGGCGGAGTGGGCATTGCGGCCCCCGGGCCGATCGACAATCTGCTGGGTACGGTGGTCGACCCGCCGCACCTGGCCGGTTGGCATCGGGTTCCGCTGCGGGACGCGCTCCAGTCGGGCGTCGGGCTTCCCTCGATCCTCGACAAGGACGTCACCGCGTCAGCGATCGCCGAGATGTGGGCGGGCGGGGAATCCGGATTGGGCAGTTTTGCCTTCTTCTACCTTGGCACTGGCATCGGGGTCGGTCTCGTGATGCACGACGAAGTGGTCCGGGGAAGCTCCGGAAACGCGGGAGAGATCGGGCACATCGTCACCGATCCAGCAGGCCCGCAGTGCTTCTGCGGGTTGCGCGGGTGCATCGCTGTGACCTGTACGCCCCAGGCGCTCGTTCAGGAAGCAGAGCGATTGGGTGTCCTTGACGCTACCTGGGTCGCCAACGACACGCGAACTGTCGATTCGAGGTTCACGGAGCTGTGTGCGGCTGCGGAGGCGGGCAACGCCACCGCGATCGAGATCGTGGAGCGATCAGCCGTTCGGATGTCGAAAGCGGTGGCTGTTATCGCCAACCTACTCGACGTCGATCGCGTGGTATTCGGCGGCCCATTCTGGGCGCGCCTTTCAGGACATTACCTCCGCAGAATCCCCGAGCTGCTCGAAGAGCTCCGCGCCACGCGAAGCATCCATCGAATCTCGGTGGCGGGATCAACGGTGGGGGAGGACGTCGGGGCGATCGGGGCAGCCTGTCTGGTACTCGATCGCGCACTCGCTCCGAATCCCCGAGCGCTCCTTCTGTCCTGAGCGAGTGCGGAACTCGGCAAGACACGCCCGGACAAACCTGGACGCTGGTTTATCTA
The DNA here is from genome assembly GCF_004403075.1 of Cryobacterium sp. TMT2-10. Taxonomy (NCBI): domain Bacteria; kingdom Bacillati; phylum Actinomycetota; class Actinomycetes; order Micrococcales; family Microbacteriaceae; genus Cryobacterium; species Cryobacterium sp. TMT2-10. The sequence goes on from NZ_SOGW01000087.1 coordinate 16,983, forward strand.
ATCGATGTACTATTACATCGAGGCACGGCAGCGAGGCATCCTCTTCTCTCCAGTGCGTCGGCACCACATTCCGCATGACCATCTGTACTTGGAGCAAAGGGGAGCACCATGAAGAAAAGAGCAGCAATCGCCTTATCGGCATTCGCGATCGGCGGACTGGTAGCACTCACCGGATGCACGGCCGGATCGACGCCATCCGAGGGTGAAGACAAAGTTCTCAAGGTCGCATACATCAAGACCGACGCTTTCACCGCTCTCGACACGCTTTTCACAACCGCCAAGGCGGACTTCGAGGCCGCGAACGAGGGCGTGACCGTCGAGTTGCAGCCCATCGCTGCAACGGATGACGACTACAAGACCAAGCTCGCCCTCTCACAGCGCTCGGCAGAGACCGCACCGGACATCTTCTACGAGGACACCAACGCGCTGCGCGCGGACGCGGATGCCGGGTACCTCCTCAACCTCGATGAGTACGTCTCCGAGTGGGAGGACTGGGATCAGTTCACCGATGCCGCCAAGGAAGCCGGCAAGGGCGATGACGGAAGCATCTACGCCGTCTCCCTCGGCACCGATACCCGCGCGGTCTGGTACAGCAAGCCTGTCTTCGAGGCGGCCGGAATCGCTCTCCCTTGGGAGCCGAAGAGCTGGGACGACGTCATGGAGGCCGCGCGCAAGATCAAGGCGAGCAGCCCTGATGTCGTGCCGTTCAACTTCTACGCTGGGACAGGAACCGGCGAGGGCTCGAACATGCAGGGTTTCTACCAACTCCTCTACGGCACCGAACTTGGGGGAGATTCGCTCTACGACTCCAAGACATCGAAGTGGGTCACTGGCTCGCAGGGGTTCGTTGACTCGTTGGCCTTCGTCGACGAGCTCTACTCCGAGGAACTCGCTCTGACTCCGGCGCAGGCGCTCGATCCCAACATCTGGAAGAGCATCTTCGGGGAGATGTTCCCGAACGCGACTCTTGGTGCAACGATCGAGGGCTCCTACACGCCGTCGTTCTGGCAGACCGGTGGCTCATACGAGTGGCCCGAGTACGTCGACGACATGGGCGCAACGGTGTTCCCGACCCAGAGCGGCCAGAAGCCGGGCGGCGTCAGCATGTCAGGCGGCTGGACCCTCGCAGTCGGAGCCAAAACGGCCGACCCACAGCTGGCCTTCGACTTCATGGCGATGGCGCTGAGCAAGGACAACGCGCTCGCTTATGACAACGAGAACTCGCAGATTGCCGTTCGCAAGGATGTCGCCGCTGACGCGAGCTACATTGCCGCCAACCCCTTCGTCCAGACCGTCACCGACATCGTTGCGGTGACGAACTTCCGTCCGGCGACGGCCGACTACAACCAGATCTCGGCTGAGGTCCAGAAGGCCAACGAGGCAGTCATCACCGACAAGGCAACTCCCGAGGAAGCCGCCGCAGCCTACGACAAGGCAATCGAAGCGATCGTCGGTGCCGAGGGCGTCATCCAGAAGTAGCAGTACCGAGATACCCAGGTGCGCGCCTTCAGATAAAACGGGAACAGGAACACAGTGACTGCAGAAGTGCTCGCACCGCAGGACACGCACGTGCGGCGGCCGGAACCGAATTCGGGTTCCCGCCGCCGCCGGGTGCGCGGAATCGTCAAGGCTGTGCGGATGATCCCGCTCGTGCCCGCGATTCTCATCATGATCACGTTTCTCGCCGGGCCGATCATCTGGTCGATCTATGGGTCGTTCACGAACGCGTCGCTCACCGGGGTAAACGCGAGCAACCCCCAGTGGATCGGCTTCGAGAACTACGTCAAGCTCGTCAACGATCCCGTTTTTCCCCTTTCGCTCTGGCTGACCGCGATCTTCACGTTCGGCTCCGCTGTGATCTCGCAGAACATCCTTGGACTTGGTCTCGCCCTTCTCATGCAGAAGGCAAATAAGAAGGTCGCCGCTTCCGTCGGCACGATCATCGTCGCCGCGTGGATCCTGCCCGAGATCGTCGCCGCTTTCGTCTGTTACGCCTACTTCAGCGTCGATGGCACTCTCAACCAGATTCTGGCGAACCTCGGTATGACCGGCCCCAACTGGCTGTATAGCTTCCCCATGTTCGCGATCATCCTGGCGAATTTGTGGCGTGGCACGGCGTTCTCGATGATGGTTTACCAGGCCGCGCTCAACGACGTGCCGCCGGAGATCACCGAGGCGGCAATGATCGACGGAGCCGGCGGCCCCAAGCGCCTTTTCCTCGTGACCATTCCCATGATCAAGAACACCATCGTGACGAACACGATGCTTATCAGCTTGCTCACACTGTCGGTCTTCACCCTCATCTACGTGATGACAGCGGGAGGGCCCGGCAACGACAGCACAACGTTGCCGATCCTCGCTTACAAAGAGGCTTTCCGATTCAGCAACATCGGCTACGGCACAGCCATCGCCACCGTCATGCTCATCATCGGCGCGATCTTCTCCGTCGTCTACATTCGGGCACTTCGTCCACAGAAGGATTAGCCGATGTCAGTCATTGCCGCACCACCGCAGGCCCCGAAGTCTGATCGGCCCGTCTCGGTGGCGTCCCCCAAGAAGAGCGTGATCGGGTTCCTCGCCAATGCTGTTCTCGTCGTGATCGGCGCCTGTTTTCTTCTTCCCCTGTGCTGGCTCATCTTCGCGTCGGTCGACAACAAAGCCACCTACCAGACCAAGTTTCCCGAAGAGTTCTCGCTGGACAACTTCACGGCGGTCCTCACGCCCGAACTCACGTTCCTTCCGCTGTGGAATAGCCTTGTCATCTCCGTCGGTACGGCAGGAATTACGATCGTCGCCGCATTGCTCGCGGCATATCCGCTGTCTCGATATCAGGCGAGATTCAACAAGCCGTTTATGTACGGGGTGCTGTTCGCGACCGGGCTACCCATTACGGCAATCATGGTGCCGGTCTACAGCCTTTTCGTTCAGTTCAATCTGCTGGACTCGATCCCGGGCACGATCCTCTTTATGGCCGCTTCGTCTCTGCCCATCGCGATCTTCATGACCAAGAACTTCATGGATTCGGTGCCGATCACCCTCGAGGAAGCAGCCTGGATCGACGGCGCTTCAGCGATGGGAGCCCTGCGCCTGATCGTGGTTCCCTTGATGAGACCGGGCATCGCCGTGGTCGGGATCTTCGTCTTCTTTCAGGCGTGGGGCAACTTCTTCGTGCCGTTCATCCTGCTCCTCTCGCCAAGCAAGCAACCCGCCGCGATCAGCATCTACAGTTTCTTCGGCCAGTACGGCGCAATCGCCTACGGACAGCTCGCAGCGTTCTCACTCGTCTACGCGGTGCCCGCCATCGTTCTGTATGTTCTCGTGTCCCGCGGCATCGGCGGCTCATTCGCCCTCGCGGGCGCCGTCAAGGGTTAACTCACCATCACGCCTCGCCGCGGCGAGCACCATCGCGGGCTAAGGAGCCATCATGCATGACAATCGAGTCCTCCTCGAAGCGCGAATCGAGCGCGTCATCCGGGAGCGGATCAAGCCGGCCGTCTATCGTCGCACCGCACCGCTCGCAATCGCTTCGTGGACCGTCGACGACGAGCCGGTGCCGTTCGACGTGGCCGTTGGGCAAAGCTACGAGCACTTCACCGTCGGTGGCGCGTGGGGCAAACCCTGGGGCACTGTCTGGTTCCACCTCACAGGAGGGGTGTGTTAGCGGCCATGCCAAACTGCCCATAGGCGGCCACGGAACTGCCCGCTGACGGCCAGTAGAACTGCCCGTTGGTGGCCATGAGATCTGCCCACTTC
>NZ_SOGW01000079.1:0-20903 GCF_004403075.1 Cryobacterium sp. TMT2-10
ATCAGAATCGCTCATAAGCAATTTTCCCAGACCCCACGGCCAAGGACGGGAAATCCGGCGGCGTTTTAAACTTTGCCGTTACTGACCCACGCTCCTAGGACTCGAAGGGATCACCAAATGAACGACGAGGATGATCTTGATCCGATGGGTATCGAAGGACTCGACGCCCGCCTCGTCAACGTCGAAACGATCCTGCCCGACCTCTTCGACATGTACGAACTCCGCGCCGCCGGCGGGCCCTACTACTGGGAGGCACTCGACCACGATCAAGCCGTGAAGCTCTGGGACGAACTCGGCCAGTTCGTCACCTGGCTCGACGGCCGCTACCTCACCAACCTCGCCGAACCCAGCTACCGGCTCCCTGCTCCCGGACTGCTGGTACCGCCACCCCATCGCCATCGAAGAACTCACCGCGCTCATGGTCTCGCACCGCGCCGCTTACGACACCCGCTCCGCCAAAGCCTCCTCCGCACTCGTCGACTTGCACCACCGCGCCCTCTGGCCCACCCTCGACTCGCTCAAGCTCCGCGCCGGCCTCGCCGGCTGCCGCGACCGCAGCGAACACCGCGAACCCCACGCCGGGCCCGCGACGTTCAGGGTGTCCGACGAGTATCTGGGATATGTCGACGTAGCCGCTGAAACGGCCTGACCTTCGATGACCCCGGACGCGCCCACCCGAGAATCGCTCCTGATCAGAACATCCAGCGCTCAAGAACGCCGCGCGCGCGGGACCCTCAGCGCCGGACAGGCGGCACGCTAGATTCGGCCCGGCCCCTTCGCCGCACCGTCGCCGATGAGGGTGATATCCGTCGAAATCGCTTCCGACGCATGGATCAGCGCCTCCCGAACCTTGTCGATTGACTCTCTGCCGCTCATGCCGTTTTGGGCCGGGAGAGAGACGTTGACCGCCGCAACAACACGGCCTGATCTGTCGTAGATGGGCGCGGCCATTGACATGAGGCCTACCTCGAGTTCTTGATCAACCATGGCCCAACCCTGGGCTCTGACCTTGTGGAGTTCGTCGAGGAGAGCCCCGCGAGTTGAAATGGTCCGAGGCGTGAGGGCAATAAGAGGTACGAAATTCAGGTACGCATCGAGTTCGGCCCTAGACAGACCGGCGAGCAACACGCGTCCCATGGAGGTGGCATACGCGGGGAACCGCGTGCCGACATTGATGCCGACCGTCATGATGCGTCGGGCCGACACGCGGGCAACGTAGACGATGTCCGCGCCGTCCAGAACGGCGGCCGACGTGGATTCCGAAAGCTTGGTGGAAAGATCCTGTAAGTGCGGCTGGGCCACCTGCGAGAGGCTCAAACCAGAGAGATAGGCGTAGCCGAGTTGCAGGACCAGCGGCGTCAACGTGAAGTTCTTCCCGTAAGAGCGGACGTAGCCTAGCTCCTCCAGGGTCATCAGGAACCTGCGGGTTGTGGCCCGAGTCAGATCTGTGCGCTTGGCAACCTCGGTGAGCGTCATGTGCGTGTGGTCAGCGTCGAAAGCGCGGATAACCGCGAGTCCGCGCGCCAGGGATTGAACAAACTGGTCGCTGGTGCGCTGCGCGTTTGGCTCTTCCACGGAGATGGTCCCCTCAATCATGCTTTCAGCATACTTTCACGTTCGGGCGCGAGCAGGGGCAAATCGACCAGTCGTAGAAGTTCTTCGAAGGTGCAGCCGTAGGTGTCGCGCACTCTGATTCCGTCGGGGGTGACAAGAAGGACTGCCATGTCCGTGAAAATGCGGGTGACGCATCCGACGCCCGTGAGCGGATACGTGCAGGCCTCCACGAGTTTGCTGCGCCCGTCACGCGTGAGCAGGTTCATCATGACGAAGACATCCTTGGCGCCGATGGCCAGGTCCATCGCCCCGCCCACGGCCGGAATGTCATTCGGGTCGCCCGTGTGCCAATTCGCCAGGTCCCCGGCGACCGAGACCTGGAACGCACCCAGCACGCAGACATCCAGGTGCCCGCCGCGCATCATCCCGAACGAATCGGCGTGGTGGAAGTAGGAAGCGCCAGGGAGCTCGGTAACCGGAATCTTCCCTGCGTTGATCAGATCTTCATCGAGCTCATCGCCTTCCGCCGCGGGTCCCATACCCAGCATTCCGTTCTCGGTATGCAGCGTGACGTTCTGGCTCGGCGTCAGGTAGTCCGACACCAGCGTTGGCTGGCCGATGCCGAGATTGACGTAGGCGCCTGATGGGATATCTTGGGCAACGAGCCTGGCGAGCTGATTGCGGGTCAATCTCTCAGTCACCGTGCGACCTCCGTCGAACCGTTGGATGTGATCTGGGCCGGGACGACGACAACGCTGTTGACGAAGATTCCGGGTGTTACGACGTTCTCCGGGTCGAGACCGCCCGTCTCCACGAGTTCAGAAACCTGAACGATCGTGTGCGCGGCAGCAGAAGCCATGATCGGGCCGAAGTTTCGTGCCGTCTTCCGATAGACGAGATTGCCCACTCCATCCGCCTTGAGCGCCTTGATCAGGGCGAAGTCAGCTCTGATGGGACTCTCGAGGACGAAGCCGCGCCCGTCGATCATGCGCGTCTCCTTGCCGGCGGCCAGCATCGTGCCGTAACCGGTCGGGGTGAAAAAACCTCCGATTCCCGACCCCGCGGCTCGGATCCGCTCGGCCAGGTTTCCCTGCGGCACGAGCTCCAATTCAATCTCGGCGGCACGGAACTTGGCGTCGAACAGTTCCGAATCCGACTGGCGAGGGAAGGAGCAGATGATCTTGGCGACCCGCCCAGCTCCGATGAGCGCCGCCAGCCCAACCGTGCCGTTCCCCGCGTTGTTACTGACGACCGTCAGGTTGCGGCTCCCTCGCCGAAGCAGGGCCTCGATGAGCTCAATCGGCTGACCGGCCTTGCCGAATCCCCCGATGAGGACAATCGCGCCGTCAGTGATCTCCGATACGGCCTCATCGACATCGTCGTGGATGGTCAGCATGCGCCCACCATTGTCGGCGCCCGCCGGGGGGAAACGTTCTCCAGGACAACGGCCAGGCCCTGGCCGACGCCGATGCAGATGGCCGCCACGCCCCACCGTTCGCCGCTGGCCTGCAGGCTGCGCGCCAGCGTGCCGAGAAGCCGCGTACCGGAGGCCCCCAGAGGGTGGCCGATGGCGAGCGCCCCGCCGTGCTGATTGACGATCGTCGGGTCTATGTCCCACGCGTCGATGCAGGCCAGGGCCTGGGCGGCAAAGGCCTCATTGATTTCGACGGCGCCCACGTCGGACCACGTGACGCCGGCCTGAGCAAGAGCGCGGTTTGCCGCCTCGACGGGAGCAAAGCCGAAGAATTGCGGATCTATTGCTGCCGCTCCTCGCCCGGCGATACGTGCCAGGGGGGACAGGCCCAGCAAGTCGGCGGCCGACTCGCTTCCCAGAAAGGCTGCGGAGGCTCCGTCGGTCAGCGGTGACGCGTTACCCGCCGTGATCGTGCCGGCCGTGGGCCCCGGTCCCGCAGGACGGAAGACCGTGGACAGCGTCGCCAACTTTTGCACGGTACTTCCGGGCCGGATTGACTCGTCTCGGGTGAGCGCCGTGTCGGGGACCATCGTTACCAGCTCATCGTAGAAGCCGTTGGCCCAGGCCGAGTCCGCCAAATGGTGCGAGCGGGCGGCGAATGCATCCTGACGTTCGCGGCTAACGTCGTACCTCTCCCTGAGCTGCTCGGTTGCTTCTCCCAAGGACACCGTCCATTCGGACGGCATTCTCGGGTTGACCAAACGCCAGCCCAGCTCGGTCGAGACGAGGTCGCGATCGTCCCCGTCGGCGGATTCGGAGGTCCTTGGTACGACCCAGGGGGCCCGGCTCATCGACTCCGTGCCACCGACCAGAACGACGTCCGCATCCCCGACGCCGATCTGACGGGCAGCGATGATCGCCGCGTCCAGGCTGGATCCGCACAAACGGTTGACGGTGGTGCCGGGAATCGACGTGGGGAGTCCCGCGAGCAGGGTCGCCATCCGAGCCACATTCCGGTTCTCTTCGCCGGCGCCATTGGCATTGCCCAGAACGACTTCGTCGATCAGGGCGGGATCGAACGTCGGCACGCGTGACAGGGATGCCTGGATCACGTGAGCAGCCAGGTCGTCCGGACGCAGGCCGGCCAGCGCGCCGCCGGACTTGCCGAATGGCGTCCGTACGGCGTCGTAGATGAATGCCTGATTCATGCCACCTCCGGTGTTCACGCCACGTGGCGAATAATGTTCACTTGTCGAACGAATGTGCGACATATGAACTATATTCGTGCCCACCTCTCGGCGTCAAGGCTATTGGTGCCCGCAGTGACGGCGTAGCCAGGGCCCACAATCGGCCTGAGTTGCTGAAGATAAATTCGTTACCCAAATGAGTATTGACTCTGCCCGCGCTGTCCCCTTAGTCTGTTCGCTACGGCGACATAGCGTTCGCCTGACGTACAACACTCGACGAAGGAGTCAGAGCTGGTGAGCAACGTTGCAGCGCCAGCCGAGGCGCCCGTCCGGGACCATGTGTTCCACCGAAACCTGCTCAAGAAGTACCCCGTGGCCGTGCGAGCAGCAGGGGTCTACATCTTCGACAGCGACGGCAAAGCTTATCTGGATGCTTCCTCCGGCGCAGTCGCCGCCAATCTCGGCCACGGCGTCCAGGAGATAGTCGACGCGATGGCAGCGCAGGCAATTCAGGTCGCGTTCGCTCACACTGTGCGTTTCGAGACACCGGTCATGGTCGAGACCGCGGGCCGGATTGCCGATCTGTCCCCGGATGGCCTAGAAACGGTGTACTTCGCCTCCGGTGGGTCAGAGGCCAACGAGGCAGCCATGAAACTGGCACGCCAGTTCCACCTCGACAGTGGGCGCCCGGGCAAGCACCTGGTCGTCGGCCGGTGGCAGAGCTACCACGGCAATACGCTGGGAGCGTTGAGCGCGGGGGGGGACGTCGGGCGCCGGACGAGTTTCAGTCCGATGCTGGCGCCGTACCCCCATGTCTCAGCCCCGGAGAATGAGCCTCTGGAATCGGTGTGTCCTCACCTCGGCAGCCCCGGCGAGCAGTTTGACTACATCGGCGAATTCGAACAGGTCATCGCCCGGGTCGGGGCCGAAAACATCTCGGCGTTCATCTGTGAGGCAATAGTCGGTAGTCAGCAGGGAGCCGTTGTTCCTCACCCGAAATACCTGGGCCGGGTGCGCGAGCTGTGTGACAGGCACGACATCGTGCTCATTGTCGATGAGGTGATGACCGGCTTCGGCCGAACGGGCAAGAACTTCGCCGTCGAACACTTTGGCGTTACCCCTGACATCATCACGTTCGGTAAGGGTGTGACCGGCGGCTATGCGCCGTTGTCGGGCATGATCGTGCACGACCGAATCGTCGACGTCATCCGGGAGCGCAGTGATGGCGTGTTCCGGCACGGCTACACCTACAGCGGCCACCCCGTCTGCCTGGCCGCCGGCAATGCCGCGCTGACCTACTACACAGACAACAGCGTGCTGGAAAACGTGGTGGCTCAGGGCCGCTACCTGCGCGAGAAGCTTGACGAGCTCCAGGCGCGCCAGCCTCGCATGGGGCCGGTGCGAGGCAGGGGGCTGCTCCTTGGCTTCGATCTCCTCGACGTTCGGGGCAGGCGGCACATCACGTCGGAAGCGTTCAACGAGATGGCCATGCAGAACGGCGCCATCTTTTACCCGGGCAAGGGCCGCATCGACGGAATCCGTGGCCAGCATCTCCTCATTGCACCCCCATTGACGATCCAGCGCGTCGACATCGATTTGATGGTCGACATCCTGGAGCAAACGTTGACCGATGTCGACGTCGACGTAAGCAGTCTGATCATCAACGAAAGGAATGCACTGTGAACATCAGAACCACATCAATTGCGGCGCTCATGGCCGTCGTGCTGGTCGGCAGCGTCGCCGCGTGCAGCAGCGCCGCCGCCCCCACCGAAGACAAGGCCCAGGACACCCTGAAGGTCGGCATTGAGGGCGCGTACCCTCCCTTCAACTACTACGACAAAGACAACAAGCTGGTCGGTTTTGACGTTGACATCACCACGGCCCTTTCCAAGGACATGGGTGTCAAGGTCGAGTACGTCGCCACCCCGTGGGACAGCATCCTCGGCGGACTGCTGGCCAAGAAGTACGACATCATCATCTCGAGCATGGCGATCACCGAGGAGCGCAAGGCGAAGGTCGACTTCACCGAACCGTATTACCACACCGGTTCTCAGCTGTTTGCTCCGACCGACACGTCCATCACCGACTCCGCTCAGATCAAGGGCAAGCAGATTGGCGTGGCCATCGGCACAACCTTCGAGGAGAAGGCACGGGCACTCGGTGCGGATGTCGTCACCTACAAGTCCGACCTGCTCGCATTCGAGGACGTCAAGAACGGCCGCCTGGACGGGCTCCTGACCGACGGCCCGGTCGGCGGCAACGCCATCCAGGTCGGAGGCTACGACATGAAGGCCGTCGGAACCCCGCTCATCGACGCGGCAGCGGGCATCGCGGTCAACAAGAACAACTCGGGCCTGCTCAAGAAGCTCAACGCCGCGATCACGAAGATCCAGGACGACGGCACGTACCTCAAGATCAGCACCAAATGGTTCGGAACCGACATTCGCTAATGGGAGACAACCTTGCTTGATTTCAGTCTCGTCGCACCGTTCCTCCCTTACCTGTTGACGGGCGCCTTGGTCACGATAGAAATTTCGGTGCTGGCCACGGCGCTCGGCCTGGTGCTGGGGCTCATCGCGGCACTTGCCAGAATGAGTGTGTTCAAGCCCGTCAAGTGGGTGGCGGATTTCTACGTCTGGTCGATCCGAGGCACCCCGGTGCTGGTTCAGCTGTTCATCGTGTACTTTGGGCTTCCCCAAATCGGGATCGAGCTCGGGGCCATGCTGGCGGCTGTGCTGGCGCTGGGGGCGAACACCGGGGCGTACGTCGCGGAGATTCTCCGTGGCGGAATCCTGGCCGTGCCCGCGGGGCAGATCGAGGCAGCGGAATCCCTGGGCATGAGCTCCGCCAAAGTCATGCGCAGGATCATCCTGCCCCAGGCCTTCCGGCTGAGCATTCCAGCCCTCGGCAACCAGGCCGTCTCGATGCTCAAGGAGTCATCGCTGGCATCACTGGTGACGGTAAACGAGCTGATGATGGTCTCCCAGAGGTTCGCGGCCACGAACTACGCCTACATGGAGTTCTACATCGTGGCCGCGGTGATCTACCTGGTCATGACCACCGGGATGTCCTGGATTCTGGGGAAGATCGAGTTCCGCATGTCCGTGAGCGAGCGTTAGGAAAACATGTCGGAAGCAGCCATCCAGGTCATCGACCTCCATAAGTCATTCGATGAGCTCGAGGTCCTCAGAGGGGTCTCTCTGGAAGTCAAGTCCGGTGAAGTGGTTGCGGTCATCGGCTCAAGCGGGTCGGGCAAGAGCACCCTCCTCCGGTGCCTGAACCGCCTGGAGCAGAGCACCTCGGGCAACATCCTCATCGACGGCACGGTCCTCACCGGATCCAAACGAGCGATCAGCGAGATCCGCCGCGAAATCGGCATGGTGTTCCAGCAGTTCAACCTGTTCCCGCACATGACGGTGCTCGAAAACGTCATGGAAGGGCCCATCCAGGTTCTGGGGATGCCGAAGAAGGATGCCGCAACCCTGGCCGCAGGATTGCTGGCGAAGGTGGGGTTGGCCGAGAAGGCTCGCGTTTACCCGCGCAAGCTCTCGGGCGGTCAGCAGCAGCGCGTGGCCATCGCCCGGGCGCTAGCGATGAATCCGCGCGCCATGCTTTTCGACGAACCCACCTCAGCCCTTGACCCGGAACTGCGCGGCGAGGTGCTGCAGGTGATGAAACAGCTGGCGGCCGAGGGGATGACCATGGTCGTCGTCACCCACGAGATGAAGTTTGCCCGTGAAGTGGCCGACCGGGTGATCTTCATGCACAACGGCGTCATCGAAGAGCAAGGGCCTCCGGACCAGCTGTTCGACTCCCCGCGGAGCGAGCGTCTCCGCGGTTTTCTCCGGCACGTGAGTTAGGCAAGGGCATGAAAGAAGCGAGCAGCGCAAATCTCATCGGTGGCGCGTGGCAGGGTACGAGCGGACTGACTCGATTCGAGACCCGCGACCCGGCAACCGGCAACCGGCTCGAGGGATACGGCGTCTCGTCTGCCGCCGACGTCGATGCGGCCGTCGACGCCGCACGGCTCGCTTTCCCGACGTGGCGGCGCGAGCCGGCGCCCGCCCGAGGGCGGCTGCTGCACCGAGTCGCCCAGGAGCTGGAGGCCGTCAAGGACGAACTCGCCCGCACCATGACCCTGGAAATGGGCAAGGTGCTCACCGAGTCGCTGGGGGAAGTCGACGCCACGATCGCGAGCTGCCGCTTCATGGCAGGGGAGGGACTTCGTGCCCTCGGTGAGGTGCTCCCGTCGGCATCGGCGAACCGGACGATCATGACCGTGCGTGAACCCGTCGGCGTGGTCGCGTGCATCACGCCGTGGAACTTCCCGATCGCGCTTGCCGCGTACAAGATCTTCGCTGCCCTCGTTTCCGGTAACTGTGTCGTCTGGAAGCCCGCACCGAATATCAGCGGAAGTGCGCTTTTGTTCACCCAGGCGCTTGTCAGGGCAGGCGCGCCCGCGGGGGTCGTCAACCTCCTCTCCGGGGGCGGGATTGACGCGGGTCGCCGGTTGTCCACCCACCCCGGCGTCGACGCCGTCGCATTCACCGGCTCCACTGCGGTGGGTATCGAGATCGCCGAGGCTTGTGCCCGAACCCTGACCCCGGTCTCATTGGAGCTCGGCGGCAAGAACGCGATCATTGTTCTCGAGGACTCCGACCTTTCCCTTGCCGCGAACGGAATCATGCAGTCAGCCTTTGCCACGTCCGGCCAGCGCTGTACCGCGGCAAGCCGCGTGATCGTGCAGCGGTCTGTGCGCGAGCCGCTGCTGGCCGAACTCCTGCGCCGCACCGAACAACTGAAGCTCGGCCATGGAACGGATGCGGCCGTGAATCTCGGTCCGCTGGCCACACCTGCCCAGTTGGACCGGGTGGCCTCGCTGGTCACGGCCGCCGTCCAGGCCGGCGCCGAGGTGCTCAGCGGAGGTTCCAGGGCGGAGCTCGCGGAGTACCCGAATGGCAGCTTCTACCAGCCGACCTTTCTCGGCGGTGTCAGGGCAACCGACGCTATCGCCCGGACCGAGGTCTTCGGTCCGGTCGTCGCCGTGATCGACGTCGACGACTATGAGCAGGCGGTCGCAGCGAACAACAGTACGGACTACGGATTGTCTTCCTCGATCTACACGCAAAGCCTCCACTATGCGCACCGCGCGGCCACCGATCTGCATTCCGGCGTGGTCTACGTCAACAGCGGAACATCAGCTGCGGAGTCCGGAGTGCCCTTCGGCGGAATGCGCCTGTCGGGAAACGGCCACCGCGAAGTGTCGACGCACGCATTCGACGTCATGACGGAACTGAAGTCCGTCTACATGAGTTTCTGAGAGGACCGTATGTCTGTTGCACTCGAAAATCGCCTGACCATGCTGTCCATGGACCCGCTAACGACAACCGAGGAGGAATCCACTCTCGCGGCATCCGACTATGCGAACCTCACCGCACACCTGCAGGCGGACACAGCGGGAACCATGGCCGGGCAACGTGTGGTAATCGTCGGTGGCGGCGTGATCGGCCTGATGACGGCGCTGTACCTCACGCGTGCGGGGGCCCATGTGGAGCTCTTCGAAGCCGAGTCGCTGGGGGCTGCGGCCTCGGGCCGGAACGCCGGAGGAATCTATGCCTTCGGTCGCGCTATCGGCGAGGTCGCCCTTGCACGCGCCTCCATGGACCTGTGGGAGGACCTCACTCTCGGCGGCCTCGACAGCCACTTCCGCCGCCCGGGCCACGCGATGATCGCGCTCAATGACCACGAGCGAGGCCTGCTGGACATGGCCGAACGCCACTATGCGCTGGCCGGGCTTCCCACCCGGATGCTAACCCCCGACGAGGCGGTCGCCATGCTGCCTGGGGTGTCGCCCGACAATGCGGGGGCGCTGATGGGCACCACGGATGGGCAGGGTTACCCGTTCACCGCGGTCTCGTCGATCATCGCCGAACTGCGCGCGGCGGGCGCGATCATCCGCGACCACTGCCGCGTGCAGTCGGTCATTGAGCTAGGTGGCCAGGCCCGGGGAGTCCGATCGGAGCTCGGTGTCACCGAAGCAGACCACGTCATTCTCTGCGCCGGTCCCTGGCTGGCCGGATTCAGCGAATCGGCCGGCTGTAACCTTGCGGTGCGGCCCCGGCGCTCACAGATCATGGTGACCGAACGGATCGCGGGCATGGAGAACTTCCCCTTCGTTTCGGGCAACCGCGTCTACGCGCGCCGCACCCACGCCGGAAACATCATGATTGGCGGCGGCGGTCCCTGGGAACAGGACGGCTACAACGTCACGAGCTCCTCTGAGGCGATGTCGTTCCTGGGCAAGCACATGTCGGAGCTCTTTCCCGGCCTGGCCGGGGCACCGATCATCCGGGCCTTCGCCGGAACGGTGGAATTGACCGCCGACCACTTCCCGCTGTTCGGCCCGGCGCCCTCCATGGAACGCCTCTGGATTTCGGCCGGGTACAACGGACACGGTTTCGGTTTGTGCGCGGCCATGGGTCGACTCACCGTCGACCTCATCCGCTCAGGTTCGGACAGGGTGCCGCTGCCGGCGGCGGTCAGCGCCGTGGTCGGGGAGTTCGGTCCGGACCGATTCAACTCAAGGCAAGGGAACAGCCATGAATGACCACATGATCTGCCGGTGCGAAGACGTCACCGCCTCCGACGTGAGGGCCGCGATCGACGCCGGCGCCTGCAACGCCCAAGAAGTGAAGATGCGCACGCGGGCCGGTATGGGCCCCTGCCAAGGGCGGGTCTGCCGGCCGGCGGTCGAAGCGATGGTCGGGGTCACCGGCGAGGGAGTGCTGCAGAGCACCAGCAGCATGACGGTGCACCTCCCCGTTCGGCCCGTGTCTTTGCAGGATCTCGTCATCACCAGGGAGCAGTAATGAGAATCACCGGACATCCTGTCCTGCCTGACCTTCCAGCAGAAGAGGTCGGCTTCACCTTCAACGGGGAGCCGTACACGGCCCGCGAGGGCGAGCCCGTTGCGGCGACCCTGCTCGCCAACGGCGTCCGGAAGCTCCGCGTCTCGCCGGTAGCCGGCGAGCCCCGGGGAATCTACTGCGGCATCGGCCACTGCTACGAATGCCGCGTGTGGCTGAACAACGACACCCAGGTGCGCGCGTGCCTGACCCCGGCGACCGAGGGCGACTCCTTCGCGTCAGAGCGGACAGCAGAATGAGCGCCCCGGAAGCGTTCGACCTCGTCGTGATCGGCGGTGGACCAGCCGGACTCACCGCAGCCCGGGATGTCGCGGCCGCGGGGGGCCGGGTCATGGTCGTGGACGAGAACCATGCCATGGGCGGAAAGCTGCGCGGCCAGCTGCATGAGGACCCTGCGGATTCCAGCTGGTGGAAGGGGTGGGAACTGGCCGAACAGGCCGAGAAGGATGCCGTTGACGCCGGAGCTCGGATGATGACGGATGTCGTTGCCTGGGGACTCGAGCCAGGCTGGACGGTTCGATTGACGTACCCGGCAGGCCGGACGGGCGGCCCCAGCCAGCTCACGACGCGTGCGGTGCTCGTGGCTACGGGCGCGGTCGAGCGGCCGATGCCCGTCGCCGGCTGGACGCTTCCGGGCGCGATGACCATCGGTGCGGCCCAGGTGCTCACCAACATCCATAGGGTCAAGCCGGGTCACCGCGTGCTCGTCGTCGGCATGGACGTGCTTTCGCTCACCATCGCTAGGGCGATGCAACTGGCCGGCGTTGACGTTGTGGGCATCGTCCTGCCGCCCACGACTGTAAAGGGCAGCTCCCCCCGAGCCACGCTCGGTCGTCTCGCCCCGATGGCGAAACTCGCACCGGCGAAGTACATGCGACTCGGCGGACATTTCCTCGGGTGGTCCTGGGTCCAGGCCCTCGCTTCGCGGCTGGTTCCCCGGACGCTCCGCATGTGGGGCATCCCGCTCCATCTCCGCACCTCCCTGGTCGCCATCCAGGGAACGGACCAAGTCACTGGCGCGGCCCTGGTCAACGTCACAGCCGACGGGACGCCGATTCCCGGAAGCGAACGCAAGGTCGCCGTCGATGCGGTCTGCCTCGCCAACGGACTGATCCCGCTCAACGAACTCCTGGCAACGCTGGACTGTTCCTTCGTCCGCTCTCCCGACCTCGGGGGAACTGTTCCCGTGCACAGCGACACCCTGCGGACCCAGCTCGACGGAATGTACGTCGCCGGCAACTCGATCGGCATCGAGAGCGCCAAGATCGCCGAGAAACAGGGCGCACTGGTCGCGCTGAGCATCATCGACGACCTGGGCCTCTCCTCCCGGCACGGCGGCGACGCGGCCGGGGCCGCACTCGAGCTCATGGGCGCCCGGCGCACCATGGAGTTCCAGTTCGATGCCAACGTGCAGCGAGGCCACGACGACGTCCAGCGCGCGTGGGAAAAGAGCGGCGACCGGGCATGAGCACGCGCCGGCTTGGTCTTGCCTTCTTCTATCACGAATCACACTCGTTCAGCCCGCTCCGCACGAACCTCGACGCCTTCCGCCAGGAGGCCCTACTGAGCGGCGAAGATCTGATCGAGGCCTACCGCGGCACGAAGACGGAGCTCGGCGGTTTCCTCGACGCGCTCGAGGAAACCGAATTCGTACCGGTTCCGCTGGTCGCGGCGGCGGCCTCTCCGGCCGGCCAGGTGACTACTAGGGCCTATGAGCAGATTCGCGGCGACATGCTGACGGCCCTCGGGGGCGCCGGCGAACTCGACGGACTGCTCCTGGCGCTTCACGGAGCCATGGTCGTGGATGACTACCAGGACCCGGAGACCGACCTGATCGAGCACATCCGGCGGGAGCGGGGGCCGGCGTTCCCGATTGCCGTGACGCTGGACCTGCACGCGAACGTAACCCGCGGGCTCATCGACCAGCGGACATCCTGCTTCGGTTTCCAGACCTACCCGCACGTTGATGCGTACGAGCAGGGCGTGCGCGCCGCAACCGCGTTGATACGCCAAGTCCGGGACGGAATCACGTACTACCAGTGCTTCGCCAAGCTGCCCGCGCTCCTGCCGAGCGTCAACATGCGCACGGCCGAAGGCCCGATGCACGAGGCGGTCACCGCGGCCCAGGACTGGGAGAAGAGGGACGGCATCGTCGCGGCGAGCGTCTTCGGCGGGTATCCCTACGCAGACATTGCAGGTGCCGGTGCGAGCGTCGTCGTACTGGCCACCGACCGCGCGCTGGGCGAGGAGAGCTGCCGGGGCCTTGCATCACTGCTGTGGTCACTGCGCGGTGAGTTCGTCACCGAGCTGCCCGGCGCGGCGGCCGCTGTCGCGTTGGCGGTGAAGCCCGAGCGTCTTCGGCCGGTCGTGCTGGCTGACATCGCCGACAACCCGCTGAGCGGCGGCAGCGCTGACACGACGGCCCTGGTCGCCGAGGTGCTCAACGCGCACGTGCCGAAGTCGCTGATTGGCGCCTTGTGCGATGCAGAGGTCGTCGCGCAGTGCCGGGCCGCGGGGGAGGGCGCCACCATCGGCATCCGTCTGGGCGGGAAAATATCGCCCGAATTCGGTCCGCCGCTCGACCTCGAGGTAGACATCATTCGCGTCAGCGATGGGCGGTTCCGCAACACTGGTCCGATGAACACCGGACTCCAGGTCGACGTCGAAGGCGCCGTGCACCTGCGCGCCCAGGGGACCGACATCCTCGTGACCGGGCGGCCGATCACCGCGAACGACCCGGAGCTGTTCGGGCACATCGGGCTGGACGTCACCGGCTACGACCTGCTGGTCATGAAGGTCAAGAACCACTTTCGCGCAGCGTTCGAACCCCTGGTCGGGGACATCATCTACGTGGACGCACCGGGTGTGGCATCGAATGACTTCTCCACCTTTCCGTTCCGAAACCTGCCCGCCGGCCTGTGGCCCTTCGACCTCTCCGCGACCTTCACGCCCGACGTCAGGGTGGCCGTCATCCCGGGTGCGCTCGCTGCTGACAGGATTCCACAGTGACGGGCAAGGACCGGTTCACCCTCAGGGCGGCCGTCCTCGAGGATGCGGACGCCCTCGGGACGCTCCACATCGCGGTCTGGCGGGCCACCTATGAAACCTGTATGGACCCGAATTTCCTAGCGGGCCTGGACACCGCCGACTGGATCGCCGACTGGCGGAAGATCCTGTGCACGGACGACGGGAGACGCACGATCGTCGCGGTTGATCCCGAACGAGACGGCGCTATTGTCGGATTCGCCTCGGCGGGGCCTTCGCACGACGCCGAGCCGATTGCCGAAACGGAGTTGTACGTTCTGAACACCGACGTCAGCTGCCACGGCTCCGGAGTGGCTGCCCGGCTGCTGGAAGCTGTCCTGCTTCACCAGTCGGCGTCGCTCTGGGTCGTCGAGCAGAACGACCGCGCCCAGGCCTTCTATCGCAAGCATCGTTTCGTCGTCGAAGGTGCCCTGAAGTGGGACCCGGAAGCGGGAGCGCAGGATGTCCGCATGAGGCGGTAACTCGCCGGATTGGCTGGAGTTCCGGGCTCACCAACCACGAGAAAGTCGTCTGCCCACACCACCCGCTCTGGCTCGGCGACGGCGTCGAGCCGCCCGGAAACCAGATTTCCAGGCGCACCTGCCCGGGCATTACGGCCGCATCACGCCATCACCGAAATCTCATCAGCCGGTTCGGCCGCACCAGAGTCTGCACAGCCTTCCACATCTCCGCATACATCAACCGGCACTGGTATGAGAACTTCCACCACTTCGACGAGTTCGCCCGCCTCCACAAGCGCTTGACCGTCGCAGACTGTGATCAACCGAGCGAGATCGCGCGGTGGGATCCGCACATCCACACGCCGGGCACACTACAGAAAGACCAGTTCGGCGGGGATTAAGCGGGGGAACCCTACATCGAGGCGATCGATAAATCGGAGCCTATCGAACTAGCTTCATTGAAACGAAGTTCGCCGCAACCTGTCTGTGCGCTGAGTGCGACCCCGTGCTGTTCGTTCTCGACCCCGCTCAGCGGCTCAGAGCGATGGGGTCTGCGCGGCAAACCGTCCGGTCGTCAACGATCGCCTCGCCGGTCGCGACCGTCCGTCTTCGCGAGCACATCGGACAGTAGCTCACGGGCCACGGCCGCGGGATGGGCCGCCCACCAACCACTCAGTGCGGAATACCCTTGCCAGGCGAGGATCCCCACCGCGAAGGAGGCGAGGGTGGCGAGTAGTGGGAATTCGACCGCGAGAAGCGGGAAGACCTGCCAATGGACGAGGTAAACGAACAACGATGCCGACGCCACGACGCCCAGCACCGGCACCAGAATCCGCGGAAGGGGCACCGCCGGAATCCACAGGAGGAGGAGCAGTCCCGCGATCGCGATCGCCTCGCGGGCCGGGTCGCCGAAGAACCCAGGGACGGTGAGCACGACGACCGCCGAGCTCAGCCCGCCCTTGACGTCCGTGGCACGCGCGATGAGCCAGCCGAGCGCGATGAGCCAGAGCACGACCAGTGACGATCTCGCCGGTGTCCAGCCGCACAGAGTCCTCATACGCGCGGCGACCTGGTTGCCTGGCGGGAACGGGATACTCATGCCCGTAATTGGTGCGAAAGCCGATGCGGGCCGGTATGGTGGTGCCGAGGCTCACAAGACTCACAGATCCAACAAGACTCACAAGATACACAGCCACTCACAAGGAGTCCACCATGGAGAACCCATTCCGGCCATCAGCCGGCGCGACACCGCCGGAAATTATCGGCCGCGCAGGCCTTCTCGACGAGTTCGCCTACGGCCTACGACTGGGCTCAGGTGCGCCGGGACTTCTCACCATCTTCACCGGTGCCCGTGGCATCGGCAAGACCGTCATGCTCGGTGCCGCCCACGACATGGCCAGGGAACGCGGATGGGCCGTGATCTCCGAGACGGCCACCGGCGGTTTTATGGGAAGGATCGGCGAATCCATGCGCCAGCTGGCCGAGGAACTCGGCAACGGGCCGCAGGGTCGCCGGATCACCGCGGTCTCCGCCGCCGGCTTCAGCCTCACGACAGAGCTCCCGCCTGAACGTCAGGTCGCCTGGCGGAACCTCGCTGAAGAACTCCTCCGGCTCCTCCAGGGCCGTGGTACCGGTCTGGTCATCACCGTGGACGAAATCCACGCCGCTGACCGTGCTGAACTGGCGCAACTGGCCGCCAGTGTCCAGCACCTGATCCAGGACCGGCTTCCCATCGGCTTGGTCTTCGCCGGCCTGCCGGCCGCGGTGTCGGACCTGCTCAACGAAGGCGTGGCGACCTTCCTTCGCCGCGCCGACAAGATCGACCTGCATGCGGCCGCAGTCCGGGATGTGGAGACATCGTTCGCCGACACGTTCGCGACGGCGGGGTTCAACATCTCACCGGCCCTGGTCCGGCAAGCCTCTGAAGCAACAGGGGGATACCCGTTTCTCATCCAGCTGGTCGGCTACTTCCTCTGGCGGGAAGCCGAAAGCAACGAGGGCGCGCTCGACGCGGAGGCTGTCAGCAGGGCCATTGAAGCCGCCCACCGACGCAACGCACGCACCGTGATCGAAGCGGCTCTCTCGACAGCCTCACCCAAAGACATGGAATTCCTTCACGCCATGGCCAAAGACGACGGACCGTCGGTCACCGGCGACATCGGGCAACGGCTGGGCGCCAAGACAAACCTTGTCGCCAACTACCGGACACGGCTCCTGGCAGCCGGACTCATTGAATCGGTAGGGTTCGGCAAAGTCGACTTCGCCATCCCCGGTCTACGCCGGTATCTCAGTTCGAAGCCCACGGACTAAGCCGCCCACCGAGTCTGACAAAGTGTCCGCGAAGTCGGCGAGCCTGCCGGCTATCCGTGGGCGGCAAAGGAGCGAGCGGCCGAGATGACCTTCGGGCCGATTTCGTCCAGTGGCCCGCCACGCAACAGGGCAGCTGGGGACTGGTCATCCAACTCCGGGTTCATGCCCTGGAACCACGCCTGGATCGTCTTCGCACTCTCACACTCGATCAGAATGCCGGCAACATAATAAGAGGTACGAAGTCTCTGTACGACGTCCGCACCAGGTGCACGAGAGCCTTCCGCCCATTCACGCACGGAGCGCGTGTTCGAAACGCGGCCCAAGTAGGCGACGAGCCGGGCGCCGAGGATCTCGCGCAGACCAGTGACGATCCCGCCGGTGTCCAGCCGCACAGAATCGGCGTACGCGCGGTGACCTGGTTGGGAAGCGGGGACGGGAATACTCATGCCCGCAATTCTTCCGCGTCACGGACTCAATAGCAAGGATCGCTCGTGTTTTCGCGGGCAATATAACAAGTCAAATAACATCCGATATGACCGATAATGGTTATTATGTTCGTTTTAAAGTGCATCTATTGCAGAATGTGCTGAATAGAGTTCTCCTGATATCGGCTTCGGCGAAAGTCGAAGACAGCGCGAACTCCCACGATTCACACTGGGATGCGGCGAGTTCGGCCGGCGTTTGGCAGCCCCCACGGGTCAGTCTTTGCGTATGTTCACGCCCGTGCTGCGAAGTCGCTCTTGTCCTGGGCGATTCTGCCGTCTAATGTGAGTGAGTGCTCACATCATTTATCGAGACGGATGCGTCCGCAGCCTCCATCACCACTGACGGCCTGCTGCGCCAGTTCGGCAGCCTGACTGCACTTGACCGGGTCACCGTGACTCTTCCCCGGGGCGGTGTGGTCGGCCTCCTCGGCCCCAACGGATCCGGCAAGTCGACTTTGATCCGCATCCTGCTTGGGCTCATTCCTTCCACGTCGGGCCAGGCCACCGTGCTCGGCCACCCGACCACGAAACCGGCCCGCTACGCGGGCGACGTCGGAGCGCTCATCGAGGCACCGTCGTTCGTTCCGGGGCTCTCGGCTCGTAAGAATCTTCTGTCGCTGGCTCGTCTGCGCGGCTTGCCCGCGACCCGGGTCGCCGAGGTCATTCGCATCGTGGGTCTCGAGGGTCGGGAAAACGAGTCCGTTCGCCGTTTCTCACTCGGGATGAAGCAGCGGCTCGGCATCGCCGCGGCGTTGCTGCCTGACCCCGCCCTGCTGATCCTCGATGAGCCCACCAACGGCCTGGACCCGGCTGGGATCGTGGAGATTCGGCAGTTGCTCAAGACTCTGGCGGCTGAGGGGCGCACGGTGGTGGTCTCATCCCATCTGCTCGCCGAGATCCAGGCGGCATGCGATTATCTCGTCATCATCCGTTTCGGCGAGCTGATGTTCTCGGGACCGATGGGCGAGCTGCTCGACAAGGCCGGTGCGCGCATCGAGGTTGCCCCGGAGCATCCCGCTGATGTCGACCGGCTGCGCGTTGCTCTCGCGGCGGCGGGGTGGTCGCTCGAGGATGACTCGCTCGTCGTGCACGGCTCCGCCGCCGACGCGGGGGCGCTCAATCGTGCTGCACACGAGGCCGGCATCACGCTCAGCCGACTGACCCCGATCGACGAATCCCTCGAGGACGTGTTTCTCAAGATGACGGCGGCACCGACCCGCGACCCAGTAGCTGCCTCTCAGGGCGCCCGAAAGAAAGCTGCCACCAATGCGTGAGCTACGAAGCGAACTCACCCGTCTCAACCGACGGGGAATCTGGCTCGGGTGGCTGGGCCTCATGGCGGTCTTCGCCGTGCTGATCAACACGGTGATCTACACAATCGCAGCGAACGGGTCTGCACCTCCCGGCGGAGGTCCGGGAGTCGCTTTCCCTAGCGTGGCGACTCTGGAGAGTTCATCGGGAATTGTCGCGGGAGTCTCCTCGGCGGCCAGCATGTTCGGAGTGATCACGCTGTCGTTCTGGGCCATTGCAACCGCCTCGGACTACAGCACGGGCCTGATCCGCCTGCTTGCCGCTGCCCAGCCACACCGCTGGAGGCTGCTGCTCGGAAAGATCGGCGCCCTGCTGATCTGGACGGCCCTGGCAACGACGGTGGCGGTAGTCGTCAACCTGGCGGCCGCGCTCCCCTCGGCGGAAGCCGCGGGAATCTCCACTGAACTCTGGATGGATGACCTGGCCAGCGAGATCGCACGCGCCTGGTTGACTTCGTTCAGCGCCAGCGTGGTCTGGGGAATCATCGGACTCGTGCTCGCCCTGCTGAGCCGTTCCGCGGCGATCGCCATCTCGGTGGGAATCGGGTGGGTTCTCCTCATCGAGACGATCATCAAGACCGCGTCGAGTGAAGCCGGCCAGTGGCTGCCCGGAACTACTCTCACCGCACTGGCGCAGGGTGGAACCGATGACCTGACTTTTGCGGCGGCCATTCTGATCGGCTGCATCTACGCGGCAGTCGGCCTCATCATCGGTCTCGTGATCTTCATTCGCAGACCGATAACCGAATAGTCCGATTGGATAGACCTATGAACGCCCGCGGAGACACCACCCGAAAACGCCTCATCGACGCGACCACGGCCCTCGTTCGAGAGGTCGGCTACGCCAACGTCCGGACTCGCTCGATAGCGGTGGCGGCGGGTGTCGCCGAGGGCACCCTCTATCGGCACTTCGCCGACAAGCGGTCACTCTTCTACGCCGCGGTGCTGGATCGCAACGCACCCATCGTCGCAGCAACGGCGACGCTACCCTCCCTGGCCGGACGGGGCACAGTGCTCGAAAACCTACTCGAAGTCATTCGAAAACTTGCCCAGCTTCAGGAGGACCTGCTGCCGCTGGAGCAGGCGATGATCGCCGACCCGACCCTCGCACCGCTCCGCGGAGAACGGGTACAGATGCCACTGGAGGGGCCGCCGCACGATATCGCCCGCTATCTCGCCGCGGAGCAGTCCCTCGGCCGGGTTCGCGCCGAGTGTGACCCTACACTCGCCGCGATTTCGCTGCTGGCGATGCTGTTCGGCCTGGCCGTTCATCCACTATTGGGCAACGATCTCGCGAACTCGGAGCTCCTCGGCGCTTCCGTCAGTTATTTTGTAGACGGAGTCGGCGCCCCGGCCACACAACCCAAACTCCTCGCGTAAAAGTCGACGTGTACTGGGCCATGCAACGCCCAGCTTGGTGCCTGCGACAGCCGCGGACCTCTTTTACCATTGCCGTTACCGTTCGCCATCCTCGCGAGTGCGCTGCCCCATCTGACCAACTGGATTCCAATTCGGGGCAAGCACAAGCATTAGGTGAGGGACTTTAGACCGGCCAGGCGGAGGACGGCAGCTAGCCCTTCGGACGTCCCGGGCCAGTGTCGTTGGACCGCGTCACTGCCTGCCCGGCGAGTCGCGAAACGGAGAGCGAGCGCGACCACGATGGCGTCGTCCGCGTAGCCGAGAACCGGTATGAAATCAGGGATCAGGTCAATGGGCGACAGCAGGTAGACCAAGAGAACGGCCAGCCAAATACGAACTCCAATCGACACGGATCGATCACAAGTTAGGCGTTTGAGAAGCCGGGCGACGTCAGGAGCAAGGCGAAGAAGGCCACGAAGCGAAGCGCCGCCAGGATGCCGGCGCTGCTCGATCCAGAGGAGCAGGACAATGGCCAGCCAGAGCACGAGCAACCCCCCGAGCACGCCAAGAGCGATTCCCCACCAGGACGTCATGACTTGCGTCCGCAAAAATCGAGTTTCCACTCGTCGAGCAACATCGAGCGAACGTTGGATGTCATGCTCTGATTCTTGCAGTGGAGACGTCCAACGAACCCTCGCGCCGCACGCTCGCCCACCGGCTCCAGGTAAGGGGCACGATGGACAAGGGGCAGGACATTAAAGCCCCCGAGAGCACCCTGAGCTGCTGCGGGGATTTCGGACAGCGGAATTAGTGGATTCTTCTACGCTGCCAGGGCTGACTGTTGATAACCATAGTGGACTTCGTTAGGACGCC